>JAFYSC010000108.1 GCA_017546635.1 Bacteroidaceae bacterium
AAGCACCGTTACAGACGGGAAGATAAAGAAAACACAATATAAATTGAATGAAAGACCAAGAGAAAAACTTAACTTTTCAACTCCAAAAGAGTGCTTTTACAAATTTATTTCGTAATGTTGCACTTGCTGGTTGACTCTACCCAATAACATTATTTTGCTTTATACTAATAATTTAACGTTAAAAATTTGTGGTTCTTTATATATTTTGTTTCCTTTGCATATTTGTAGAATAGTGAATAATGATTAAATGATAACGCCTGCTTATTAACGTATGAAAAAATTTTTACTCCTGTTTTTATTTATGGTGCTTGGTGTTTCTGCACCAAAGGCACAAAGTGCGGGTTATGACGAGTTCCCGATAACGGTTTCCGGCGGTATGACATCGTACGCTCTTATGTCGCAGTATTATTGGGACTCGCCCAATTATGTCCTTGCAAAATCGGTTGACGGCGTAAGACTCACATTCCTTTCGAACAATACAGGTGAGCAGTTCAACGGCTATCCGGCTGTTGCCATTGCCGAGCTTACGTTCTACGACAGGAACTATAACATAATACAGTATTCGGCAGAGCAGGTAACAGTGAACTCGGCAGAGAGCGGCGAGGGCAGCCTCGGCGCGTTGAACGACAACGATTATTATACATACTATACTTCGGCCTACAGGAAAGCGTCGGTTACTCCCAATAGTTATGTTTATATCGATGTGAAGTTTGAGCAGCCTGTAAGTATGTTCTTCATCACTATGGTGTCACGCAGTCTGAGTATGGCTCCTGCATCAATGATAATCAGCGAGAGCGGTGTGTCATACAATGGCACAGTTGATAATGGAGGTAGCGGTAATGGCGGCAACGGAGGCAGTGGCAATGGTGACGATACTTCGGTGGTAATACCCACCCCCGACGACAAGGAAGAGTGTCTCTATGTCTATCTCTCCAATGGTGGTGTCGATTCGTACGCAGTTGCAAGCCTCGACGGTGAGCCTTATGTCGAGAATGATTCCTTGTGTATATCACTGCTCGAGGGCGGCATTATGAAATATGATGCACAGCAGTACGACAGCTGCTCGGCTGTTGTGCCTGAACTTCCTGTGTTCAAGACGTTCAAGTTCAACAACAAGTACAATGGCAATCTGCATATCGATGCCGAGGCCGACACCATAACCCCCGAACTCAACTTCACTCTGAATGCAATAGGCAAATGGCTTACCCCCAGCTTTACGCTCAGCGACAAGAACGGTGTGGTATACCTCAATGGCGTCTTGCAAAATAGCAAGGAGTCACGTTGTAGCTTCGCACAGCCGCAGACATACGTGGTGACATATCCTGGATACAACCGCATTGCATATATGAAGGTTCAGGACGAGGTGTGGGAGTATGGCGAGGAGACAACCGAGCAGGTTGCACTCACAGCCGATATGCTTTCGACAAACAAGCCCTCGACAGATAGCAGCGAGGGTTTGGGCAACCTCCTGGATAATCGCAGCAACACGATATTCCACTCCACCTGGGGCTCGGCAAACAACTCCACGGTAAACGTGAACTGCTACATCGAGATAGAGCTGCCCGAGGCACTTGACAGAATTAGGTTCTACTATATGACACGTCCTGCAACAGGTTATAACCCTCTTGAGCTGCAGATATATGTGAGCAACGACCGCGATTCGTGGACATTGGCCCGTACACTTACAACAGCAGACGGAATGCCCACCCGAGGCATCTCTCAGGAGTATACCTCGCCCACAATAGAGCTGCCGGGAAGCTACAGATATGTAAGAATCCTGCAGTCAAAGGGCGAGTATTCAAAGAACCATATGGCACTTGCCGAGCTTCGTGTATATAAGGTGACTCCGCAGGGTGACCCTGTGAAGGTGCAGGATGCCCAGTGGCAGGCGGTGCGTGTTCCTTTCGGACGCAACTATAAGGTAAGTGTCAATTGGCTTGCCGACAAGACCGCCGATGTGCCCCGCATCGATATCAGCGTAGAGGGCGGCTATACCCAGATACATTACAATAAGGACACCTATTACAATGCAACCATCTCCATAATTGGAAACGGTATGTACGACTATTTCTACGAGAATGTGAAGATCAAGGGCCGCGGAAACTCAACCTGGAGTTACCCCAAGAAACCTTATCGTCTGAAGTTCAACGAGAAACGCAAGCCTTTCGGCCTTACCAACGGAAAGAGCTGGGTGCTCCTTGCCAACTATCAGGACGGCTCATTCCTCTCGAACCCCATTGCATTCAAGATTGGGCAGCTTGTGGGTGCGCAATACACCAACCACGCAGTGCCCGTAGACCTCTATATGGATGGCAAGTATGTCGGTAGCTATGTATTTACCGAGAAGGTGGGCTTTGCCAACAATAGCGTAGATATTGACGAGGATTTGGGAGTGAGCGTTATGCTGGAGCTCGACGAGTACTACGACGAGACATACAAATTCCGTTCAGCGAACTTCAACTTGCCCGTGAACCTCAAGGAACCCGACCTCTCGGATTTCAGTTCAATGTTGGCATCGCAGAAATTGGCAAACATAAAAGATGAATTCGATGCATTCGAGAGTGCATTGGCAAACAACGAGAGCATAGAGCCCTACATCGACCTCGACGCTGCCGCGCGGTTTATGCTTGCAAATGACATTGTGTTGGGCCAGGAGATAGGACACCCCAAGAGTGCCTATCTGTGGCGCGAGGACATAACAAACCCCGACTCGAAATTCATTCTGGGTCCGATGTGGGATTATGACTGGGCATATGGCTACGAGACAAAGCACGACTATTGCACCGAGAACTACAGCGCAAGTATGTTTGCCTCTTCTATGTACAATAAGGCCGGATACAGGTTCTACAGTGCCCTGTATAACCATAAGGAGTTCAAGAAACATTATTACAGGGTGTGGAAGGAGTTTGTAGAGAAAGGCCATATCCAGGAGGTTATAGACTTTGTCGAGAGCTATTATAGCTACGCTGCCTCTTCTTTCAGCAATGACAACAGCGTGTGGTATAAATACTACGACTATGCATCGGCTGTGACACGCACACAGGAGTGGTTACGCAAGCGTCACGACTACATAATGGCAAATATCGAGAAGTACGATATTACCGACCTCATATATACCCTGGAAGGTGATGCCGATTGCAACAATTTCCTCACTGTTCACGATATTGCCGTTGCTGCCGATTATGTGCAGGGAGACATAGACCCCACATTCAATCTTCTAAAGGCCGATATTGACGCTAGCGGACGTGTTACAATAGAGGATGTCGAGGATATTGCTTATCAGGTGGCTGCTGCCGACCCTGTATCGTCGTTCTACTACTATAATACTCCTGTTGCACAGTCTATGCTCTCTATGGATGAATTCGAGTTGTCGGTGGAAGAGGGTGTGAACGTGCCCTTGCTTATGACGGATATTGACGGCAGTTCCTATAAAGCTATTCAGGCCGACATAAAATTGCCCGTCGGAATGCTGTTGCTTGATGCTGTTGCAGGTGAGCGTGTAGAGCAGCACAACTTCCTGTACAATCAGCTCGGTGAGCAGGATTACCGCATTGTGGCTTATGCCGATAAGGGTTGTATAGACGCAGGCGAGCTTCTCGCATCGTTGTCGCTTTACACCGAGGAACTTATCCCCGAGGATGAGAGAAATATCCTCCTTTCCAATATTCTTGTTGTTAATGAGAACGGCAACACCGAGCAGCGGCTTGGCGCTTTGAATGTGGCATTCGGCTACTCAACGGGACTTTCTTCGGTTGAGGCTGTTACAGGAGTGCGCGGAGGCGACGATATTGCCGTTACACTGCTTACAGCCCGCAGGGTGGACATCTACTCGGTCGATGGACGCAAGGTTCGCTCGGTTGATGCAGCTGCAGGAACTACACACATAAATGTACCCGCTGGTATTTATGTAGTGGAGGGCAAGAAGGTACTTGTACATTGAAAAACTAAAATCTGATATTTACAAATGAAACAGGAGAATGAAAAACCGGCGGGACTGCCCGAGAATGCGTTCCGTCCATTGAAAGAGGGTGAGGAATACACACCCCTAATGTTGCCCGGAAAGGATTATCCCGAGGTTAACCTCTGGTCGGTGTCGTGGGGTATTGCTATGGCGGTGCTTTTCTCGGCTGCTGCTGCTTACTTGGGACTCAAGGTTGGTCAGGTGTTCGAGGCTGCAATTCCCATTGCCATTATTGCCGTGGGTGTATCGAGCGCCACAAAGCGTAAGGGTGCATTGGGCGAGAATGTTATTATACAGTCGATTGGTGCCTGCTCGGGTGTAATTGTTGCGGGTGCCATATTCACGCTCCCTGCACTGTATATCCTGCAGAGCAAATATCCCGAGATGACAGTAACCTTTATGCAGATGTTCATAAGTTCTCTGCTCGGTGGTGTACTCGGAATATTGTTCCTTATTCCCTTCCGCAAGTATTTTGTGAGCGACAAGCACGGCGAGTATCCCTTCCCCGAGGCTACAGCAAGTACACAGGTGCTCATTTCGGGCGAGAAGGGCGGCTCACAGGCCAAGCCCCTGCTTGTAGCGGGTATCATAGGTGGATTGTACGACTTTATTGTTGCTACATTCGGCTGGTGGAACGAGAACTTCACCACACGCGTGTGCGGCTGGGGTGTTGCCCTTGCCGACAAGGCAAAGGTGGTGCTCAAGATAAACACCGGTGCCGCCGTTCTTGGATTGGGATATATCGTTGGACTCAAATATGCTGCAATCATCTGCGCTGGTTCATTGGCTGTGTGGTTGCTCATCATACCTGGAATGAGCCTCTTCTTCGGCGATTCTGTGCTTAATGCGTGGAATCCCTCAATAACCGAGGCTGTCGGCAGTATGTCGCCCGAGACCATCTTCAAGGAGTATGCCAAGAGCATCGGTATAGGTGGCATCGCAATGGCGGGAATTATCGGCATCTTCAAATCGTGGGGCATAATAAAGAGTGCAGTGGGCCTTGCAGCACGTGAGATTGGCGGCAAGAAAGAGGATGTTAAGGTGGAGCGTACACAGAAGGACCTCTCTATGAAGATTATCCTTTTCGGCTCAATCTTCACACTGCTTCTTGTTACACTATTCTTCTATTTCGATGTGATGCAGGGTAATGTCCTGCACACTGTGGTGGCAATCCTGCTGGTTGCTGTAATATCGTTCCTCTTTACAACTGTTGCGGCAAATGCCATTGCCATTGTGGGTACGAACCCCGTATCGGGAATGACACTTATGACACTTATCCTTGCATCGGTGATAATGGTTGCCGTAGGACTGAAGGGTGCGACAGGAATGGTTGCCGCTCTTGTTATGGGTGGCGTAGTCTGTACCGCGCTTTCTATGGCCGGAGGATTCATCACCGACCTCAAGATTGGTTACTGGCTGGGTAGCACTCCTGCCAAGCAGCAGACCTGGAAATTTCTGGGTACACTCGTTTCGGCAGCCACCGTTGGCGGTGTAATTATGATTCTCAACAAGACATACGGCTTTACAAGCGGTGCACTGGCTGCTCCCCAGGCAAATGCAATGGCAGCGGTTATTGACCCGCTTATGAACGGCGTTGGTGCTCCCTGGTTGCTCTACGGCATTGGCGCGGCGCTTGCTCTTGTGCTCACATACTTCAAGGTGCCTGCACTTGCCTTTGCACTCGGTATGTTCATTCCTCTTGAACTGAACCTGCCGTTGCTCGTGGGTGGCGCCATCAACTGGTACGTGACATCGCGCAGTAGCGATGCCGAGCTGAACGCGGAGCGTGGCGAGAAGGGTACATTGCTTGCGTCTGGATTCATTGCCGGCGGTGCGCTGATGGGTGTCGTGAGTGCGGCAATGCGCTTCGGTGGCATCGAGCTTGTAAACGAGGCTTGGCTGGCCAACCCAATGAGTGAGGTGCTTTCACTTGTAGTTTATTCTCTGCTTGTCGTATATCTTGTCAAGGCGAGTATGAAAGTAAGATAAATCCGTTAGTAGGAATTCTGATATAATGTAATGAGGGGTAACATTCGGTTGCCCCTCATTACATTATATTTGCAGCAAGGATGATTACAGCATTCCTTCGGCTTTTAGCATTGTGTGGTAGGAAAGGGCTTTCTTTTCCAGTGCCAGCGGGTAGGCACGCGAACTGGAGGGCATACGCCAGAAGCGTATCTCCTTCCCGTTTACTTCTATTGTCTCGTAGCTGCCTATTGCGGGCTCTTTGCAACCGAAAGTGGATATTATAGTATCGGTGGCCTTCTGTCCTGTTGTCACTATTGCCCTGCATTGTGGTATCTGCTGCAGGAGCTGGTTGATGTCGGTGGGTGTTACAACCTCCAGAAACTTGTCCGAGGCGTTTTCCTTGAGCCTTCTAACCTCGCAGGCTGTGTCGTAGAGGGCTATCCCCTTCTGTGTACAGAACTCAACAACAGCTTCTTTGTCGAAGCGCTTCTCTCCTTTTTTCTCAAAATGGTGCTTGTCGCCAAAGAATATGTGTCCCATAATGCGCCACATATCGTTTATCCAGTTAGGATAGAAGAATTCCATCGACCAACGTGCTGTTGGCGGCGGAAAACTGCCCAACATCAGAATGTTTGCATTCTGTGGCAGGAACGGCTCTAAAGGGTGTCTTTCAGTGGTGGGCATAGTTTAATTATTTACGGAAGCATTATCTCTTAAGGTATTTCTTTCCGTCTATAATATATATTCCGGGTCTGTATACCTTCTGTACTCTTCTGCCGGCAAGGTCGTATATGACAGTTCTCTCTGCCTCTCCCTTTACATCTTCTACAATAGAGACGGCATTGTTGACAACGGTGATTTTCTTTTCGGCCTTATCGACTGTTACCGTTATCAGTTCATCTGCAGTTGAGGCAATGTCACAAGCTGTTATCTCTTCGCCTGCAAGAAGGGCAATGAATCCGCCATTGTATATTATGTTGCTGCCTGTGTAGCCCGATATGAGGCATGTGACAGATTCTACGTCACTAAGGCTTACTGTATATACATCGTAGCCGTAGACGGGTTCTATGGCCCAATGCGACGCTGCTGTCCAGGGGCCCCAGGTTGTGACACCTTCGTTGTTTCCATTGCATTTGAGGCAGCGCTGTACATCGGTAAAGCCCTCCTTGCCGGGGGTGTAGTAGGTCTGCTCAAGGCAATATTCCCCGTCGGGGTAGCTGTACTCGGCACCTTTAAGGCCATAAGAGACTGGAGTTGCCCCAAAGCGGTAGGTCGATTTTGTTGTTGCGAGCGCGCTGCGGTCCTGGATATATCTTCCGTCATTTGCCTTAAGGTAATAGCACTCTGCCTCTGTTGCCTTCTCGAAACTGAAGATGCTGGCTACCTCGCCGCCTCTTTCGCCTGCAAACAGCTCGTCACCATTCTGATAGAGGTAGTGGGTGGTGTGTCCTTCGGCAGCCGAGTGTATGCGGTAGTACTCGCTGCAGCTCTCCTCGTATTCGTACTCTTCGGGAGCATCGGCTGCAGCATCTACCTTCTCGATTATTTTCTGTACATTGCTGTTTATGGCAAACGATGCGAATGTGGCAAGCGAGCGTGGGTCGTTGCAGTCGCGGGTGTCGTTTCCCATATCCCAATAGAATATTCCTGCACAGCTGTTACTGTTCATATATTCACTGCGTAGCCACACCTGTTCCATTCCTGTGAAATAGCGTGTGAGCCCGTCGCCTACATCGTAGGTGTTCTGTGTATATCCGAATGTGGTGTACGGCATTGAGCGCCATCCCGTAGGTGCATATTCGGCGTGGCTGCTCGAGGGACGGCTGCCGTTGCTGTACATTGCTCCGCTTGTTGTAGTGGCATAGGAAAGCATTATCTTGTCTACAGGGTAGCCGTGGCTCTTTGCTTTGGCAAAGAAGTTCTTGTAATTGTCAAAAGTGAATATGTTCCTGTTTCCAGGGCCGTAGTCCTGGAAGTTGAAGTAGTCGACATATTGCATCTTGTCGGTTGGGAAATTGTAGTAGAGTTCGTGGGGCGATACGGCCTGTATCTTGCCTGTATGGAGCTTGGCGCGTACAAGCTGGCACAGTGTGCCTATGCCGCTCCAATTGTTGTTCCACTCAAAGTCGTAGTCGACTCCGTCGAGGAATGGTTCGTTGCCCACTGCTGCTATGGCTGCTGCAAGTGCCTCGCGGTATTGTGCATTGCTGTTTATCTTGCTGAAAAACTCATCGGACCATTTGTCGAGGCTTATGGTGACGTAAGCGCCCTCGTAGCCGTCGAAGGTCGATTTTATCATTCTGAACCACTCGGGGGTTGAGTAGCTGTCGCGTCCGAGCTCTTCGGGGAGGTCGTATTTCCAGAGGCCGTCGACACTGCGCGAGTATGCTCCTGTTATGGTCTTGCCGATGCCTGGTTCCACTGGTGTGTTGCCTTGTGCAATGATGTTGGCTGCATCGAACTTCTGCGACCAGGTGATTGTCTCGTCGAGCTTACCCTCGATGTCTTCTCCAATGATGCAGTCGGTTGAACGCAGATTGCCGAGTGTGGTGGATGCAGCTGCTGTGTGGCTGTATGTGGGGTTAACGGTTGTGTTGTCGTATACAAAGACAAATTCATAGCCAAGAGTGCCTGCTGATGTTGAAAAACCTATGTGGTGCCACTCGTCGGGCTGAAGTGCGGTGCTGTAGGTGAATTCGGTACCGTTGCATCGCAGGATGAACTCTCCTTGTGTGTTGCCCATACGAAGGGAGATACCGTTGCTTGTGCTGCTCTCTTTTCTTATGAGGAAGGCACCGGGAGTCCATCGGTCAACCGACAGCCAGGTCATAAATGTGTATGCTGTGGTACTCTCGAGATATGCGCTGTTGTTGTAGGCGATGAGTGACTCCTTGCCGACATTCATATGTGCGCCCTCTCCTGCGAGGCATAGCACTCCTGTGCGTCCCTGGTATTCGGCAAGGTAGCTGCCGTTTGTCACAATGCCCTTGTTGTCGGGCTGCTTGTATTTTAGTGAGCCGTCGGCCTGTGCCGTTGCGCCAATCATACTTATTACGTTGCTCTTCAGGTATTGTCCCTGCTGCACTCCGCGGTCAAAGAAACGGCTGCAGTCGCAATAGGCAAGGTTACGGCGGTAAACAAGGTTGTAGTTGTCGGCAACAGCCGTGCGTAGTGCTCCATTGGCGCTGAATGTTCCGTTGTGTCCGTTGCCTCTGTAGTCATAGACGTTGCTGTCGAGGCGTGTCTGGTCGAATTTCCAATAGCCTACAATATGTTGCCACGAGGGATTGAAACTGTCTATGGTGTTGTTCCAGAAACGGTTGTAGTCGTCGGGCAGGACGGTATTCCATACGCGTACCTCGTCGATGCGTCCAAGAAGCCCTCCTCCCAACAGCAATGGACTGTCGGCGGGAACGGTGAAGGGTGCCGATAAAGTGGCGCTCTGTACGTTGGCGTTGTTTATAAGCAGGTTTATGTGGTTGTTGTCGAGCATCAGCGTGATATGTGCCCAGTTGCCCGACGAGAGGTTGGTATCGGCGAATGTGTGGCTCTCGCCGTTGCTGCTTATCACAAGTTGGCCGGGTGTGCCCAACTGTATGTTAAGATTCTCGCCCCAGGCGACGATATTGGCACCGGGAATCCAATGCGTGGGATTTACCCATAGCTGCAATGTTGTTCCTGCCGTTGCTTCGTATTGTAGAATGCCCAATGATACACGTCCGTTCCTTTCGAGGCTGATGGCATTGTTTGTTACCTGTGCAGTGCTGTATAGTGATACAAGCAGAAGGATGAGTGCAATAGCATACTTTTTCATATCTTTCATTTTTGTTGTCAGGTTTTTTCTTGAATATGGATGTAAAGGCTATCTCGCCGCTTTATTATCCTATTATAATTTTTTTTGTTTATGGCGCATCCGTTGTCAAGAGTAATTCTACGGTGGCGTCGCTGTTGTTATATAGCTCAACCCGGGAGTTTGTGAACCATTGTCGACGAAGAGATAATCGGCATTTGATTGCATAATTTCGTTGATTGCAATTTGCGGGAATGATGTCTGTGCTGTCAACAGAAGAATGACAAGGATATATGGGCTTTTCATAGTGATTGTGCTAATTGGGGGTTGACAGTTCCTGGGTTGGATTTATGCAGGTTTTTCGGCCTTTTGGCACTTGGCACAGATGCCTTTTATGATGTAGTTGGCCCTGCGCATAGTGAATCCTTCGGGAAGTTCCACGTGCGGTATATGTGTCTCTTTGAGGCAATAGGTGCGCCGGCAGCTCTCGCAGTAGAAGTGTGTGTGCATCGCGTTATGTGTGTGGCTGTCGCTGCAATGGCAGTATTCATATTTGAGTGAGCCGCTGCCATCCTCTATGCTGTGTACTATATGATGTTGCTCAAAGAGGGTGAGCGCACGGAATATTGTCGATTTGGGGGCTGTGTCGAGTATTGTCTCTATGTCGAGCAGCGACAGGGGGGCGTCGGCTCCGGAAAGGGCGCTGGCAACCAGCAGACGTATGGGAGTAGGGCGTATGCCGCACTCTTCCATTCTCTTTTTTATATCGTTGCTGTCGCGCATTCTTTTCAGGTGGCTATTACTGTTCGGCTGGGTCCGATGTTATTCCTATACAGCGCATAAGCTCCACAATGCTTGCCGCACGGTTGTAGAGTGCGTTTATGTACTCCTCGGTCATCATATTGTCGCTGCGCTCGGTCTCGATGAATTCCAGGAACGAGATTTCGCCAAGGCTGTACGCCTGACGCTTGCCCGACAGCAACTCCGAGGTCTCTTGCAGCATGCTCTGTGTAAAGGTGTCTGCCTGTCTCTCGGCTATGCGGCAGTTGGTGTGTGCCTGCATCACCTCGGCCTGCACTCTCAGACGTGTCTCGACAAGCTCCTGCTGGGCCTGTTCAATGCGTGCCTGCTCCATTATGCGTGCTCCGCGGTTGAGGTTCGAAAATCTGAGGGGGATTGCTGCTCCTACTTTCACTTTTGTGAACGAGGGGTCGGCATCGTTGTACTCGGCACCGATGTTCAGCTCAAGGTCGATGCGTCGGCGCGCGCTGTTGAGCTTTTTCTGTGCACGGGCAATGTCGATGTTGCTTGTGGCAATGTCAATGTCGGCCCTGTTCGTAAGTGCGTGCTCTATGCAGTCGTCCAATGCGAGTATGCCTGTTGGCAGCTCCTGTAGTGTCTCGGTAGCCGCGTCAAGGCTGCTTACGTCAAGTGTGCCCATAAAATATCCCAGTTCTATGATGCTGTTGCCGTACTCCGCTTCGGCCGAGAGGCGCCCGTTGTGTGCGAGTCCTGCAGCCAGACGTGTCTCTATCCACACTGTCTTTGCTATGTCGCCGCGTGTGTAGCGCAGGCTGTCGCTCTGCGACAGCTGCTGCATATAATGCTCGCGTTCGATGGCGGTGGCAAGGAGTGCCTTTGCTCTCAGGTGCTGCAGGTAGGCGATTGAAGCGTCGGCATAAAGGTTGCGCACGTAGTCGTTGAACACCGCTTTTGTGGCCTTGAACTCCTCCTGTGCAAGGCGTATGTTGCTGCTGCGTACACCAAAGGTAAATGTTCGGCTGAGGGTTGCGGCGAAGCTCTGTCCCAGGTTGGTGCTCCAGTCCTCGTTGTTGCCGTACTCTACCGACAGGGTGGGGTCGTTGTACACCTTTGCGCTTTTTACGGCAGCCTTTGATATCTCAATTTCCATACTCTGTGCAACGAGCGATGCGTTGTTCTCCATTACCCGTTGCATATAGCTGTTGTATGTAAGCTGCTGTGCAGTGATGCTTGCCAGTGTCGCTAGAATAAGCAGTGCGGTTATTGCGTATCTTTTCATTCTTTATCCTTGTTTAGTTTGATGGCAAAGGTAGCATTATTCATTTGCAACCGGGTTGCAATCTATGCCTAGTTCTTTTGCGCGTTCTATGATATATGCAAGTGCTGCGTCGTGCTCGTTGGGTATTACTCCGTCGAGTATTGCGTCCTTTACCATTGCCTTCAGCCTGCCTACGGTGTCGCAGGGCGGGAGCGAGAAGAGGTCCATTATCTCCTTTCCGTCAACGGGGGGCTGGAAATTGCGTATCCGGTCGCGCTCCTCAAGGTCCTTGAGCTTTTGCCGCACGGTGCGGAAGTTGTTGAGGAAGTGTTTCTTGCGTACCTCGTTCTTCGATGTTATGTCTGCCTCGCACAGTGTCATCAGGTCGTCAATGTCGTCGCCTGCATCAAAGAGCAAACGGCGTACGGCCGAGTCGGTTACCTCGTTGTCGGCAATCACGATGGGGCGCATATGCATTCCCACGAGCTTGGCAACATAGCGCATCTTCTCGTTCAGTGGCATCTTGAACTCCTTGAATATTTTCAATACCATCTTTTCGCCCACAGCGTTGTGGTTGTGGAATGTCCACTTCTGTATGGGGTCCCATCTCTTGGTGCGCGGCTTGCCAATGTCGTGTAGCAGTGCGGCCCAACGCAACCATAGGTTATCGGTGTGCTTTGCTATATTGTCGAGCACCTCCAGCGTGTGGTAGAACATCTCCTTGTGTCCGTAGCCGTTCTTGACCTCCACGCCCTGCATTGCCGTGAGCTGCGGGAAAATTATCTCGAGCAGGCCGCAACGGTCCAATTCTATGAAGCCCTTAGAGGGGGTGGGCGAGAGTATTATCTTGTTGAGCTCGTCGTTGATGCGTTCGCGCGATATTATGCGTATGCGCTCCTTGTTCTCGCACAGGGCATCGAATGTCTCCTCCTCGATGTAGAAATTGAGCTGTGTGGCAAAGCGTATGCAACGCATCATACGCAGGGGATCGTCCGAGAATGTTATTCCCGGCTCCAGGGGTGTGCGTATTATGCGGTCTTCAAGGTCGAGCATTCCGTCAAACGGGTCGACAAGCTCGCCGAACCTTGCGCTGTTGAGGCATATTGCAAGGGCGTTTATCGTAAAGTCGCGACGGTTCTGGTCGTCCTCGAGTGTGCCGTCCTCTACAATGGGGTTGCGCGAGTCGTGTGTGTACGATTCCTTTCGTGCACCTACAAACTCAATCTCGAGATCGTGGTATTTGACCTGTGCAGTGCCGA
This sequence comes from Bacteroidaceae bacterium, assembly GCA_017546635.1. GTDB lineage: Bacteria > Bacteroidota > Bacteroidia > Bacteroidales > Bacteroidaceae > HGM04593. The sequence goes on from JAFYSC010000108.1 coordinate 12,999, forward strand.
AATTGGCAAATACCGACAAGTGTGCCTTCCTGCCCAATTTGCGGGCAAAAGCACGTGCCATATCTACTCCTTTGCCCACGACAACCACGTCGATATCCTTCGACGGGCGTTGCAGGAATATATCGCGAACGTAACCGCCCACCACGTAGCACTCCATATCCAGCTCGTCGGCAGTCTGTGATATCTTGCGGAATATGGGTGTGTCGAGCAGTTTTACAAGTTCTTCTCTATCGGGTGTGTACATATTCTGTTTCTAAATAATAGAGTGCGAAGATAGCGATTTTTTATGTAAAAATAAACAGCTCCTATAATTACTTCTCCTTTGCTTTAAGCTCTTTTAGTAGACGCAGTATTTCGTGCTGCTGCTTGTGCATACTGTTTATCTTGAAATACCAGCATATTGCTTCGCGGAAAATGAGCAACAGGGCTATCACCACCAGCAGGAAAAAGAAAAAGACAATGAGCATTGCCGATATGTGGCTGAAATTCAAACTGTCGGGTACTTCTGTCGATGCACTCATCACTGTGGGTGCTGCAATTGCAATCGGTAAAAAAACTCTTTTCATATTGCTCTGTTTTTTGGTTTGTAATCTTGTATGCAGCTTCTTGAATTCCAAAAATAGTTTTTTTTAATATAAATTGCTATCTTCGCGCCGATAAATAATAAAATTTTCGATAATGAGACATATATTCACTTTATTCGCTGCTGCGCTTGTCATAGCGTCGTGCGGCGAGAGTATGGAGCGCAAGGCGCAGTTGCTGGTCGATGAGGCTGCAGTCGCATATGAGTCACAGGACTATTCAAGGGCAAAGCTTTTGCTCGACAGTGTAAAGAAAACATACCGCAAGGCGTTCAAGGTGCGCCGACAGGCATTGAAATTGCAACGCGACGTTGAGCTTGCCGAGCAGAGCCGCAGCCTAGAATATTTCGATGCGCAGATTGCCGGGCTATGTGCCGTGCGCGATGCCCTTCTTCCGCAGTTCATCCTCGACAAGGATAGCCGTTATCAGGATGTGGGCAACTACGTCATCCCTTCGCAGGAGATAAAGAACAATGTGGGTGTAAGCTACCTGCGTGCCACTGTCGACGAGAAGGGTGTTGCCAAACTCTCATCGTTCTATCGAGGCAAGGCAATACGCCACACCACTGTACGAGTAAGCTGTGGCGAGGAGTATGCCGAGTGTGCCGAGCCTGCGAGCAAACATACATCCAAGCATCTTGGTGCAACATCGGAGCGTCTCGACTTCATATACGGAAAGGATGGCGGCCTTATGGATTTTATAGCAACGGCAAACGGTAAGATTACCGTTCAGCTGTCGGGCGGAACAAACCACAGTTATGTGCTGCGCAGCGAGGATGCTGCGGCTGTAAAGAAAATCCTTGAGCTGGCACAGGCTATCCAGGCTATCGAGCAGATGAAGGATGCCCGCGCCGAGGCCGAGCGCCATATAAACTTCCTTATCCGTAGCAAGGAGAAATATGATGTGAAGGAAAACGAGGAGCAATAAGATAACTTGTTCAACTATAAGAGGGCGGGTCAAAAGTATTTTTGATCTGCCCTCTTATTTATCGGAACTCCTCAGTCACTGAGTGATAGGGGCTTTTGGGTAAGCCTCACTAATTCCTTATATTCATATTTATATTATTGGTGTCCGATAAAAGTTTCCAGACAATCTGAAATCACTTCCATATGGAATATAGGCTCAATAGAAATTTAATGTGTACAATATTTAGTTTACATTTAATCGAACATATATTTACACCTTTATACCTTGTTGCA
>JAFYSC010000109.1 GCA_017546635.1 Bacteroidaceae bacterium
TGTTGCAGCAGTAGTACAACCTGTTTATTCTATTAAAATAGACGTTTCCTGTCTGTCCTGCTGTGCAAAAGCAAAGATAAGGCATTGATTGATATAAACAAAATATTGCAGCAATAAATGACTTTTCATTTGCTTCGGGTGCAAAGGTAAATATAATTTCGAAAAATTACACTTAATTAATGATAAAATTGCACAATTTTAAGAAATTGTGCAATTTTATATCCCCAAAAGTATAATGTATTGTAAAAAAGGTATAATGCAAAGGCCTTTACACGGCAAAGATGTTCGAACCTACGCGTATATGTGTGCTGCCCGCTTCTATTGCAATGGGGTAGTCGTCGCTCATACCTGCCGAGAATGTGTCAAAACTTCCGTCACCGCTGAAATGCTTTTCTCTTATTTCGTCGAACAATGCCTTTACGGCAGCGAACTCCTCTTTTATCTGTACGTCATTGTCGGTGTTGCTTGCCATACACATAAGTCCACGTATCTGAATGTTCTTCAGTTTGCGCCAACTGCCTTCATCGAGCATAGCGCGGCATTCGTCGGGAGTAAATCCGAACTTTGTCTCCTCTTCAGCTATGTGTATCTGTAGCAGGCAGGGAATGACTCTTCCGGCCTTGGCTGCGTGTTTGTCAACTTCTTGCAACAGGCGCAGAGTGTCAATGCTATGTATAAGATGTATGAACGGAGCTATATATTTTATCTTGTTGCTTTGCAAATGACCAATGAAGTGCCATTTGATGTCCTTGGGTAGTGCCTGTTGCTTTATGCGCAGGTCCTGGGCCTTGCTCTCGCCAAAGTCCCGACCTCCTGCATCGTATGCCTCGGCTATAGCCTCTATGGGATGATATTTGGAAACAGCGATAAGCGTCACCCCGTCGGGCAGGGTGGCGCGTATCTTTTCTATGTTCCTTCTTATATCGGACATATACTTTTGCTGGTTTTATATATGGCTTTTGCCTGGTGGCTGTCTATTATCCTTCGTAGCGGAAGATGTCAACAATATTGCTCTCGTTTACAGCTGCAAGGTCGTAGTTCATTATGGAATCTTCCATATGTTTGGTGAGGTTCTTTACGGCTCCAGCCACATCCTCGGCCTTTACCAATATCACTACCGATGTCTTTTTCTCTTTTGCGCTCACCTCGTCAATGGTTATCATCACAATCTTGCACTTGAACCATTTGTCGGCATTCTCTTCGTTGCTGTCTACAAGCTCATTGTATTTTGTGCGTTCCATCTTCATTATGTCGAAGGTGCCTGTTACCTGTGGCTGCAGCTCCGCGGTGAGGCGTTTCTCAATCTCGGTAAATGTGAATCCTTGTGTCAGATATACTTCGTTTACTTTTGTGTTTAGTCCTTTTTCGCCTGCGCGCTCATATGTTACTTTACATTCGAACCAACTGAGTGTCATATTCTTATTGTTTAATTTATTGATGGTTATATTGCAGGGATGCAACCCTGCTCTTTTTTTTGTGACGCGAATATAATGAAAATTGTCTCTTATGTCAAGATATCAGCTCTTTTTTTAATTGCTATGGAGTAACTTTTGCGGCAACGAACAGGCCTGTACCATAGATGCCGAGGGGAAGTTATAAAATAGGCAAAGGAGACAAATGGCCCAGAGTGGCCTCATCTCCTTTGCCGGCAGGAATATGTCAGGCTCTGAAGCCGATGCTCTGTTGTCGCAGCTCCTCTTTGGGCTTGTGCTGCTCAAAAGCAATGCGTACATCTTCAGCTTCGATGCGGCGGTACACTTCGACCGAAGGTACACAGTTCATCTGTGCGAGCCTGTCGCTTTGGGCGTGCTTTATGCCGTTGTTTACATATTGCTCCACCCAGCGTGCGTTGCTGAAACTCTTTGTCTTGTTCCTTACTGTGTCTGCAATGGTTGTACGCAGTAACTCTTCGGCCTCGGGGGTAAGGATGTACTCTTCCTCTTTGATAAGGTCAAGGGCTATCTCTGTAAGCTCTTTGGCCGTATAATCCTTGAAGTTGAATTTGTAGGGGAAGCGTCCCGAGAGTCCCTGGTTGCTCTCCATCATTCTTTCAATATCCTTCTCGTATCCGGCAAATATGACTATTATGTCCGAATCCTTCTGGGACAGTACCGTAAGCAGGCACTCTATGGCGCGGTAACCGAAGTCCTTTCGGTCCTCGAGAGTGTCACACAGAGTGTATGCCTCGTCTATGAACAGCACGTTGCCTTTAGCCTCGCTCAACAGGCGTTGCATATTGCGTTCCGTCTCGCCGATGTAGCGGCCTACAATCTTTGAGCGGTCGGCACATATTACATCACCTTTTGAGAGCAGTCCCAGTGAGTGGTATATCTTACCTACCATCTTTGCGACGGTGGTTTTGCCGGTACCCGGGTTACCCGTAAAAATCATATGGTTGCAGGTACCGTCCTTGACTTTCAGTCCCAAGCGCTTGCGCTCTTCGTTCACTTTGATGCGGTTGAATGTTGTCGTTATGCTCGATTTTATATCCTGCAATCCAACCATCGCATTAAGTTGCTGTATGCTCTCTTCGAATGGGCTTGCGCTTTTGCTGCACAGGCTTGCTGTGTTTATGTCGCAAGCTTCTACCGTCGCAAATTCGATGCGCGACTGTTGCTTCTTCTCATCGAGGTTTTTCAACTGTCGGGCATAATAGTTCTCTATTATGTGCCTGTGCGTGAACTTCTCGGCATTGCTGAGTGTCCAGCCAAAAAGGTGGCCGTCGGCAAATGCTTTTTCTATTGCATCTACAAGCTTTTCCCTTGCCTCGTATGTGAGGTAGAGGTCGCATTCCTGCAGTGTTGCCGCACATTGGCGCAGGTAGTCCTCGGCGGTAAATGAGTAGCGCTCTATGGTATTTTCCCTGGGGAAATACTCGCTGAGCTGGGGGTATGTCTGAAAGAGCTGCTCAATCTCGCTCTTGCTGCCTATGAGGCACACAGAGTGGAATTCATCTTTCTTGAGCGTGCATAGCAGCTTGTTTACCACAACGCTGTTGCCGTTCATTAGCGACGTGAGGTTGTAGAGCAGGATGCCCCTGCCGCCACTCTCGGTGAAGAGGTTTGTAGCCTCTTCGTAGGGGTCGTATGCAGCCTTTGCCTCGCATAGTGTAATGCAGTCTCCTTCTTGCACATTTGAAATCTTCTCTAGTGCAATCTGTAGCTTGTGCAGCATTTCGAGCTCCTCCTTGCTGCTTCCGCCGTGGTATATCATATTGAGGTTCACATTAATACCCGACAGTCCTTTACCGTTGCGTATTTTGTTGAAAAGGTTGCGCATATCCATCTGGAGCAGGCAGCGCTTGGCATTGCCGTATCCGTATATACTGTCCAATCTCTTCCAGTAGTAACACTCGTCAATTCGGGTGGCAAAGTGCTTGTCGATGAGGCTTATCCTTGTGAAAGTGCTGCTCCAGGTGGTGAGTCCGTCCTTGTCTACATCAAAATATAGGCTGTACGTAGGGGTACCGTTTATTGTCAATATGGCAAAGTATCTTCCTTTGAGCGGCATATTCGATATTGCCTCGAATTCGAATACCTGTCTCTCGTACCGGTAGTTGCAGTTCCACGCTGTATCCGAGGTGCTGGCAACACGGTTGAGGTTCTCGTTGTAGATGTCGAGGTTCAATCCCGTCTCGTTCAACATACGATACTTGAATTTGACCTTGAAGGAGAGCTTTGTCCGAGTGCAGTCAATCTTGCAGTTTGTGCTTGTTATTTGGACGTATAACTCTTCGTAGTCATCTTCCTGGCACACGTATATCGGGAAGCATATCGAGTTTCCGAAACGGGAGAACTGCTTGTCTTTCGATGTCACTCTGTCAAAGAGCACAAAATATATGCCGCTGTGGAAACAGGACGAAGGTACTTCGGCGCTGTAACTTTCGGTTGTGTTATTGTATGTGAAGCGCGCTTTGTATTTGAGCGTGTTGTCTGTATAAAAGTTGCAACTGTACACATACAGATAGCAATCTCCACCGGTCAGTTTTATGCTGTTGTTCAGATTGAAGACGAATGTATCGTTTTCCTCAATTTTTTTTATGGAGAGGGGTTGGCCAACGGCTTTTACTGCGGTGTTGTTGAGCCTTAGCGTAATGTCGCTGCAGGCTATTATGGGTGCTCCCTTTTCGGGAAGCATAAATTCCTTCTTTCCCAACTTCTGCAATGTGAGTCCTTTCATCATCTCCTTTTCTTCGTCAATTTTTTTATCGTGCTCATCGCACATGTCCTTTATGAAACTCAGCAAATCCTCGTCTTCATCTTCGTCTTCGTCGTCTTCCCCGTTGTTGTCATTGCCAAAGTCGCCATCCTCAAAGTCATCGCCCAGTTCATCGCCAAAGTCAAAGTCATCGCGTAGCTCATCGTCAAAGTTTGTCATTTCGTTATGTTTCTTGTATTTGCCGGCTAACAGCGTACTGTCATTGTCATCATTCTCATCGTCATCGGGTAAAATACTCAAGATTGTGTAAGGTGTTCCATCGCTGTTTGCCTGCTCGAAATTTGTCATTGTATTCTCATCCGTTGTATTGTTCTTTCTTGATTTATTATCCATACTCATTTGCTTTTTAATGGTTAACTTTGTCGCACGTAGGGCGATGCTGCTCTGGTGCTTGCATCTTTTTTGCAGCACGCTAAGGATAATGTGCCAAATAAGTGGTTGTTTGTGACTTCTTTTTGGCTTTCAGGGAGAGGGAGTGGGAACGGTTCTTTTTATCTTGCAGCTGTGGCTGCTTTGTCTGTAGCCACATCATTGAAGATGGGCTCTTCTTTAGATTTATGTGTTTCTCTTTTTCCGGGTGCAGGATTTATTCTTATTGCCTCTTTTTTATAAGAAACCTGCTTCCTATCTGCAATTTCCTTTTGTTGTCCGACTTATTGATACGGTTCTAATTGGAATTCTATCAAAAAAAGATGTTTTTTTTTGATTTTTTCTATTATTCTCCGGGTTTTACCTGCTTTCCTTCTTGTTGCGTCGGGTATTTCCCGACTTAGAGATTCTGTTTTATTGGAATTCCTATCAAAAAAAAGATTAATTATTTAGAAATTTAAGAAGTTGTTTAAATTTATGTCCTTGAAATTTTTATAGAACTTTTTTAGAGTGTTTTTTTATTTTTCAAAGGCGCATAGCGGGCTATGTAACTGCGAAAAAGGGAAAAACAGGCAAAAAAGCCACGGGTAAGCGAGAGCAAAGAAAGTTTACTTGCTTTGCAGAGCGGGAGTGGGTTCGTGCAACAAAGGGCATAAAAAGACAAGCACTTCTTGAGGACAATGTAAATAATATTTTTGAAAGAAATTTAAACAGCTTCTAAAACAGCTTCTTATGTTGTATATATTGTTTTTTTGTTCCGTTGCAAGTTTTATCGGACACCAATAATTTTTATTGTCCGACGTCTCTTCTTCGGGAAAAATCCCACAAAAACAAGATGCTTCCCGTATGGTTGGAGGGGAAGCATCTTGTTGGTGCGTCATTCGTGCTTGCGTTCTGTTATCTGTAAGTCAAGAAAATGAGGAATTCTCCTTCGGCTTCAATCCTTACGCTTGTGCCGGTACATTCGTTGAGTGTTCCTTGCCACCAGTTAGTGAAATTATAGATGGGATAGAGCAGTCCCTCGGCTCTATCAATCCTTGCACCTATTGAAAATATCGACATCTGTTGGCCCGCCTCTGTCTGCAGGGTGGTGCTGCCGTTGCAGGGAATGAATACGCCGTAGTCGGTATATGTGCGCACGTGCGCTCCTTTGCGGGCATACTCTATGAGCAGGCTTATGTTGCCTATCGTGTGATCCTCGCGTCTGCCAGTCGCGCCTACAATGGCAATGTTCCTCTTGCCTTGTGCAAGCAGGTAGTTTACGGCCTTTGTCTGGTCGTTGCTCTCCTGCTCGGATACCTTTGTTACAATGTGTGCATATTGGCTGGCATACTCGGGGTGCAGGGAGTCGCCGTCGCCTATTATGACGTCGGGGGTATGTCCCTGTTCAATATAGCTGTTGGCACCGCCGTCGCAGCATACGACAAATGGTGCGCTGGATAGTATTTCCCGAGGGACGGGTGCAGCGGGGTAGTCGCCGTTCGCCAGTATCACGGCCTCTATTGTGGTATCAGTCATTTTCATAGTTAATCATATCTTTCCATTTGCGGTAGCCAAAGATAGCGATAATTGCATAAACTGCATAAAGTGCGGCTGTAAAATAGAGCCCTTTATATACATATAGGGCACTGCTTACAATGTCCACTACGAGCCACACGTACCATTGCTCCACATATTTGCGGGCGAGCATATACATTCCCACTATGCTCAGCGAGGTGGTGAATGCATCGGTGAGGGGGACGGTGCTGTCGGTGAAGCTGGTGAGTATGAGCGTTATTCCCACCCAAAGAAGCAGGAACAGTACAGCGAGTACAGGCAGGCGCTTTTTCTCGATGTGGCTTATAGTGAGCTCCTTGCTGTTGCTCTTATGCCCTCTGATGCTGAAGTTGTATCGCCAGGCGAGCCAGCCGTAGAGCGCAATGGCAAGGTAGTATATGTTTATTCCAAAGTCGGCATACAGTCCGGCGTTGTAATATACATACAGGTATATTGCGGGCATAATGATGCTTGTTATCCACAGATGTATGCTTGCGTGGTATTCCTGCCACAGATATACGATGCCCACTGCTGTTCCCAACAGCTCGATGTACTGTTCCATTCTTTTCTGGTTAGAAGTTTATTGTTACGTGTCCCAAAAAGTTAGTGCCTGCCTGGGCTGCGTAGCCGGCGTAGTTGTAACGTATCTTTTCGCCGTTTGCGGTGTAGTATCCGCTGCCAGCATATCCGTTGTTCTCGTACTCCTCGTTGAACAGGTTGTAGATGTTTGCACCCACAGTTACGCTCTTTGTGCCGCGCAGCTTGAATGTGTACGATGCGTATAAGTTGCTCACAATATATGCGTCGAGCAGATGGTCGCTCTGCTGTGCGTTGCTCATATACTGCTTGCTCACATACTGTGTGTGCATCGACAGGCTTAGTCCTTTGTTGCTGTAACTTAGTATGTTGTTGGCAATAATGTCGGGCGAGAATGCTATACGTGTCTCTCCGTGGTTAATCTCCCATTTCTCGTAGGTGTCGTCGTCGTACAGCACCTCGGTAAAGTCCTTTATGCGGTTGCGGCTCAATGTGGCATTTGCCTCCCAGTTGAATCCCAAAGGCAACTCCACGCTTGCCATAAGCTCTATGCCTGCGCGGTAGCTGTCGGGGATATTGTCGGCAAGCGGCTCGCCAATCTCGTTCAGCTCGCCTGTGAGTGCAAGCTGGTCCTTGTAGTGCATATAGTATAGGTTCACTCCTGCGTGGATTCTATTGCTGACGAATGTGTAGCCCAGCTCATAGTCGGTGAGCTTCTCGGCTCTTGGCTGCGAGTGCAGCTTGCCGTCGGTGTAGTTGTTGCGTGTGGGCTCTTTGTGGGCTATGCTCACTGAACCGAACAGACGGTTGTGCTTGTCTATCTGCCACGAGAGTCCTGCTTTGGGATTGAAAAAGTCGAAAGTCTCGTCTATGTCCAGTTGTTGCAGGGTGCCAGTGGCGTCGTTCCATTTGTCGTTGTAACCCTCAATGGTGTAGCCTATATGACGATATTGTAGGTCGATGTAGGCGTTGAGCGATGAGGCTATGCTGTAGTCGGCCTTCAGATATATGTTGCCGTCGTTCTTTGTACCCTGGTTACGGTAGTATTCGTGTGCTGCGCCAAGGTTGCCGATGTAGTTCTTTACCCACAGCACGTTGCCGAAGTGGTCGCCCGTGTAGCGGTTGAGTGCTCCGCCCACGGTGGCGTTGAGGCGGCTGTCCTTGTAGTTGAGCGAGAATACAGCGCCTCCAAAATGGTTATCCATTGCCTTGCGGCGCACAAGGTCGCTCTTCTTCACCGTCTCGCCATTGTGTGTGAACGGCTCTAATGCATACTCCACAAGTTTGCGGCCTGTCTTGTACTCCTGATAGTAGCCGTCGCCCTTTGTATAGTGCAGGCCGATGTTCATACTCACGCGATTGCTTAGATGGTGGTCAATGAGCAGCTGATAGTTCCTCTGCTGGTAATTGTCGGTCTGGTCGTTGTAGTAGTGTGCCTTGCCGTTATCGTCGGTGTACATATATCCGCACGAATTGTAACGGCGGCCGTAGAGCTGCATCTCTTCCTTCGAGGCGTAGTTCCAGGCGTGGTAGGTCTCCTCGTCGCCTGCGAATGTGATGAGGCGCACGGCGGTGTTGTCGGCATAGTATGCCGCTTGCAGATAGTATGATTTCAGTGACGATGAGGCTCTTTCGATGTATCCGTCGCTTGCGATATTCGACAGGCGAGCGTCGAAGGTCCAGTGCTCCCCGATGAGTCCCGTACCCATCTTGAGGGTCTCCTTGTGTGTGCCGAATGAACCTGCCGAGGCGCTCAGCTCGGTGTAGGGTTGCAGGCTCATACTGCCTGTGCGCAGGTTCATACTTGCACCGAACGAGCCTGCGCCGTTGGTCGATGTACCCACTCCTCGCTGTATCTGAATGTCCTTTACCGATGATGCAAAGTCGGGCAGATTTACCCAAAAGACTGTGTGGCTCTCGGCATCGTTTACTGGTATACCGTTGGCAGTGACATTGATACGTGTGCCGTCGGTTCCGCGTACCCTCAGGGTGGTGTATCCAATACCTGTACCCGCGTCGCTTGTGGTTATTGCTCCTGGTGTCATACTCACAATGTAGGGTAGGTCCACTCCCGCGTTGTACATTCTTATTCTCTTTTCGTCGATGTTTGTATAGGCTATCGGCGTTGTTTCGGTAGCTCTTGTCGACAAAACTTCCACCTCTTGCAGTCCGAACGATTGCATAGAGTCTTTTTTCTCATTGTGCTGTGCACATAGTGTGGCAGTGGCTATCAATAAGTAGCCAAGCAATGTGATTCTTTTCATTGCGATTCAAAAATTTTGTGGAGCCGAAAGAGAAAAAAAATAAATCCTCCAGCTCCCGGTTAAACGGAAAATGGGGATTTTTCCAATTGTGCCGTACTTATGGCCACTCTGTACGACTCTTTCCCTACGCCGGCATTATCCGGATCAGGTTAATGGGTATGATCTCAGCCTTTTGTGACGAAGCGGGCTTTTCCTTTACTGTTATTTCCTCGAGAAA
>JAFYSC010000110.1 GCA_017546635.1 Bacteroidaceae bacterium
CAGTTCTTTTGTTTAGGACTTTGCATAGTGCTGCAGCCAATTGCAAAAGAATTTGCGGGCATCGTCCTGCCAACTGTTTACCGGGGCAAGCGATGGATTTTCATTGGTGTAATAATAGAGCGGAAGTTCTATCTCCAATCCACGCGAGACATCGCGCTTGTACTCGTCATCGAGCGTGGTTAGCGCATATTCGGAGTGTCCGGTGACAAAGAAATTCCTTGTTCCGCGTTCCTGCATAATGTGTACGCCCGACTCGTCCGACTCGGCAAGCAATTCTATGCGCTGCTCGTTTACAATATCCTCGCGGTGCAGTTCGGTGTGCCGGCTGTGTGGTACGTTTATTGTTGCTCCAATGCCTTCGAAAAGCGGAAGCGAAGGGTGGTGTATGGTGTGCGGGAACACTCCGAACATCTTCTTTGGCAACAGGTGTTTCCTTATCCCGAACTTGTAATACAGTGCCGCCTGTGCCGCCCAACAGATGAAGAGGGTCGACGTTACATTGCTCTGTGCCCAGTCGATAATCTCGCGAAGCTCGTCCCAGTAGGTCACCTCCTCGAATTCTATTTTCTCTATGGGTGCACCCGTTATTATGAGTCCGTCGAAGGTCGTGTGGCGAAGCTCGCCGAATCCTTTGTAGTAGCTCTGCATATGGTGTGCCGTGGCGTGCTTGGGAGTGTGCGTGTCGAGCTTCATCAGTGTCAGCTCAATCTCCAGCGGTGAGCTTGCAAGGACGCGTATGAAGTCGGCCTCGGTGCTCTCCTTCATCGGCATAAGGTTGAGCAGTGCTATACGCAAGGTGTCACCTGTGGAGGCTTTCAGTTCCTCCACAGGTGTACCGTTGCTTATTACTGTCTGCAGGGCGGGAAGCCCGGCGGGTACTTTTATCGGCATTTTTCTTTTATTGGTTCATTACCATACGTTCAGACGCTCCTCCTGGGGAACAAACATAGGACTTTCCTCGGTAATTCCGAATGCAGTGTACCAGTCGTCGATGTGGGGAAGAGTGCCGTTTACTCTCCAGCGTGAGAGTGAGTGGGGGTCGCTCTTTGTGAGGTTGCGTATCTCCTCGTCGCGCACGTGGCCTGCCCACACGCCCGAGTATGAGAGGTAGAAGCGCTGCTCGGGTGTGTAACCGTTGATGACGGGAAGGGGGTTGTCCTTTGTGGCGTTACGGAATGCCTGCATCGCAATCATAAGGCCGCCGTGGTCGGCGATGTTCTCGCCAAGTGTGAGCTTGCCGTTTGCGTTGAGGCCGGGAAGAACCTCAATCTTGTTGAAGAAGTCTACAATGACCTGTGTGCGCTCGTTGAAGCTCTTGGCGTCCTCGTCGGTCCACCAGTTTGCAAAGTTACCGTCCTTATCGAACTGACGGCCCTGGTCGTCGAATCCGTGTGTCATCTCGTGGCCTATTACAACACCAATTGCTCCGTAGTTGAACGCGTCGTCCTCGCTCATATCAAAGAAGGGGTACTGCAGGATACCTGCGGGGAAGCATATCTCGTTTGTTGTGGGGTTGTAGTATGCGTTTACTGTCTGGGGTGTCATATGCCACTCCTCGCGGTCAACGGGCTTGCCCCACTTCTCGGCAATGTGCTTGTTCCACTCGAACTCCGAAATCTTGCGGCAGTTGTCGGCGTAGCTCAGTGTGGGGTCTACTGCAAGCCCGCTGTAGTCGTCCCACTTGTCGGGGTAGCCTATCTTCACTGTAAATGTGTTGAGCTTGGCGTGTGCTGCCTGTTTTGTCTCGTCGCTCATCCACTCCTGTGCATCAATGCGCTCGCCCAATGCAATCTGCAGGTTGTTTACCAACTGCACCATACGCTCTTTGGCAGCAGGGGGGAAGTGCTTTGCAACATAAAGCTCACCGATGATGTCGCCCAGTGTTCCGTTTACAGCGTCGAGGGCACGCTTCCAGCGGGGCTGCTGTACCCTCTTTCCGCTGAGCACAGTGCCGTAGAATGCGAATGTCTCGGTCTCAATGGCATCGGTTAGCTCGTTCGATGTAGAGCGCATTACCTTCCACTGAAGATATGCCTTTATGTCGTTGAGAGGAGTGTCATTGATGATGGCTGCCACCTCTTTAATAGCCTCGGGGTGTGCAAGGTTCAGCGCCTCAATGCCGTTGATGCCCAATATGCCGTAGAATGTATCCCAGTCTATTCCGGGAATCTCTTTCTTGAGCTCGGCATATGAAATCTTGTGGTAGCTGTTCAGGGGGTTGCGGCGCTCCACACGGCTCAGGTGCTTTGCTGCAAGGCGTGTCTCAATTGCCAATACTGCGTTCATATTGGCCTCGGCCTCCTTCTTGTCGAATCCGTAGAGCTTGAACATATTCACAACATACTCCTTGTATTTGTTGCGTATGTTGGTCGATGCCTCGTCGGTGTCGCTGTAGTACTCCTTCTCGGGGAGTGAGAGGCCGCCCTGATAGATGCCGAGCTGGTTGCTGTTGCTGTCCATAATGTCGGTGCTTACACCTGTACCGAAGAAGCTTCCTATGCCCACGCGGTAGAAGTTTGCCATAAGGGGTACAATCTGGCCCTTGTCGCTCAACGCTGCCACCTGGTCCATATAGGGCTTCACAGGTGCTGTGCCCTCGGCATTACGGCGTGTGCTGTCCATCACCATACGGTAGAGGTCGCCCACCTTCTGGGCATTGCTGCCGGGCTCTGCTGTGAGTGCTGCCTGCTCAAGTACAAGATCCTTCAACTGTTCGCGGCTCTTCTCGCGCAATGCGTCGAACTGTCCGTAACGGGCATACTCGTCGGTCATAGGGTTGGCTGCCTGCCAAGCTCCTGTCGCATATTGGAAAAAGTCGGTACCGGGGTCCTGTGTGGTATCGATGTTGTTCATTAATTTTGATTCCATAGTTCCGTTTGTTGTGCACGCGCCCAATCCTATGAGTAGCGCAGTGCCGATGAATAATTTTTTCATTGTCTATTTTGTTTGTTAAAGTTTATTCTGTGTCGTGTGCGTCTGTTATGACAACGTTTCGAGTTCCTCCATATTCTTTTCCCATTCGGCTTCGGCCTCTTCGAGCTGTTTCTTTAATGCTCCGTAGCGCTCAAAGTTCTGCGGGGTGCTGCCTTCGGGGGTACTCATCAGCCCTTCGAGTGCAGCTATTGCTCCCTCCAACTCATTTACTGTCTCTTCGTTCTGTTCTACAAGGCGCTCCAGTTTGCGGCGTTGTTTTTGCAGCTGCTTCTCGGCTTCATAGCTCAGTCGGCTTTCACTTGCGGCAGGTTTTGCAGCAGGAGCCGCGGACTGTGTCTTTTCCGTCGCTAGCGCTTCATTGATGTTGTCGGCATTCTTGTATGCCAGGTAGTCGTATATTCCGCCCAAATGCTCGCGTACCTTGCCGTCGCCGAATTCATATACCTTTGTCACAAGCCCGTCGAGGAAATGTCGGTCGTGGCTCACAATAATCACAGTTCCGTCAAAATCGCGTATTGCCTCCTTGAGTACATCCTTCGACTGCATATCGAGGTGGTTGGTGGGCTCGTCGAGTATGAGCAGGTTCATCTGCTGCAGAAGCAGGCGTATCATTGCCAGACGGCTGCGCTCTCCTCCCGAGAGCACGCGTACCTGTTTTTCCGATGCCTCGCCACCGAACATGAACGCACCCAGAATGTCGCGTATGCGCAGGCGGATGTCGCCCGTTGCAACATTGTCTATTGTCTGGAATACTGTAAGGTTCTCGTCGAGCAACTGTGCCTGATGCTGTGCAAAATATGATGTCTGTACATTATGGCCTATTGTGATTGTGCCCTCGTGGTCGAGCTCGCCAAGGATACAGCGCACAAGGGTGGTCTTACCCTCGCCGTTGCGTCCCACGAATGCAACCTTCTCGCCACGGTTTATGGTGAAATTCACTCCGCTGAATACGGTGTGGCTGCCGAACGATTTTTCTACGTCGCTGCATATTATGGGGTAGTTGCCGCTGCGTGTGGCGGGAGCGAAGCGCAGTCTCAGGCGGCTTGTGTCCTCCTCGTCAATCTCAATGGGGACAATCTTTTCCAGTTGCTTGATGCGGCTCTGCACCTGTACGGCCTTTGTGGGCTTGTAGCGGAAACGCTCTATGAACTCCTTTATGTCGGCAATCTCTCTCTGCTGGTTCTCATAGGCGCGTATCTGCTGCTCGCGGCGCTCCTTGCGTGTCTCCATAAATTTGTCGTATGAGAGCTTGTAGTCGTAGGCGCGTCCGCAGGATATTTCTATCGTGCGGTTGGTCACAGCGTTCAGAAAGGCGCGGTCGTGGCTCACTAACAGCACGGCGTTGCTGCTGCGTGCAAGGAACTGCTCCAACCACTGGATGCTCTCAATGTCGAGGTGGTTGGTGGGCTCGTCGAGCAGCAGCACGTCGGGGCATTGCAGCAACAGTTTCGCAAGCTCGATACGCATACGCCAGCCGCCCGAGAACTCGCTCGTGGGACGCGAAAAGTCGCTGCGGCTGAAGCCCAGTCCCAAGAGCGCACGCTCAATCTGTGCCTCATAGTGGCTGCCGCCCATCATTGTGTATTGCTCGTTCAGGTGGGTGTAGTCCTCTATCAGGCGATGATAGTCGGCACTGTCGTAGTCGTCGCGTGTGGCAAGCTCGTTGTTCATTCTCTCCAGGCTCTGCTCCATCTCGTGTATATGCTCGAATGAGGTCTCGGCCTCTTCGAACACTGTACGGCCATCCTTCAGGTTCATCACCTGCGGCAGGTAGCCAATGGTGATGTTGCGTTGCTTGGATACTGCGCCTTCTGAGGGCGACTGCTCACCTGCAAGGATACGCAGGAGCGTGGTCTTACCGGCGCCGTTCTTGCCTACGAGCGCTAAGCGGTCTTTCTTGTTTATGATGAAACTTACATCGTGGAACAGGTTAGTCCCACCGAAGTCCACTCTTATATTGTCAACAGAAATCAATGTCTTATGGGTGTTTGTTTAGGAGTGCGAAGATACTCTTTTTCGATGATATATGCAAGGTTGTTGTTTTTTTGTCTATCTTAGCGGGCAAATTAGAAAGCAATGGTAACAAATATTAACGGAATAAATTATATGCTCGATGCTGCAGACGGATGTGCATCGGTCGAGAAGGGTGAGTATTGCGGCACCGTTACAGTGCCTGCAAAGGTGGTTCACGGCGATAAGGAGTTTTATGTGGCGGCTGTATCTCAGGGAGCTTTTGAGGAATGTACGGCGCTCGAAGGTGTTGTACTTGCCGATTCGGTCCGTGCGATTGGTGCCTGTGCCTTCAGGGGGTGCACTGCGCTCAGGAACGTTGCAATGTGCGACAATCTCCTGCTCATCGGTAACAGCGCCTTTGCCGGTTGTGTGTCGCTGGAGAGTATTGTGCTTCCTGCCAATCTTGTTGCAATAGAGGGCTCTCTGTTCGATGGCTGTACATCGCTCAAGAGTGTTGCTGTGGGCGAAAATATCGATGGAGTGGGCGAGTATGCCTTTTGCAACTGCTCGTCGTTGGAGAGTATCACGTTGCCCAAGGGGGTGAAGTATGTCGACGACTGGGCTTTCCGCGGTTGCTCGGCGCTCAGGGAGGTTGCGCTGCCCGATAGCGTGACAACGCTCAAGAAAGGTGCTTTTTGGGAGTGTGCATCGTTGATCTCTTTCGCTTTACCGCCGAGTGTGAATATCATAGAGCAGGGATTGCTCGCAAAATGCGAGTCGCTGCGTTCGGTGGATATTCACGAGGGTGTGCTCAGTATAGGTTACGGTGCTTTCTACTATTGCCACTCGCTCGAGGAACTTACGCTGCCTTCTACTGTCCAGAGTGTCGAGGAGCAGGTATTGCGCGGTTGTGTTTCGCTCAAGAGACTCAATGTCCTAGCCCAGGCTGCACCTATGTGCAGCCGCGATATTGCCGATGCTGCAGTATATTCCAAAGCTCTTCTCTGTGTGTCGCAGGGGTGTGTGGGTGAGTATGGCTTTGCGCGTGTTTGGGATAAATTTGAGAATGTCGAGGAACTGCCGGCTTGTCATTAACACGTGCCGATAGCTTCTTATATCCTATAAAATGAAAAATAGAACCGACAAAATCGGTTCTATTTTTCATTTTATATGTTCTTTATTCAATTAGAACAATTTTGCGGGATATTCGCCTGCGTCAACAAGAGACTGGATTCTCTCTACTGTTCCAGGACGGTCGGCTGCATATGTTACACCGAACCATTTTGCAGTTGTGTCGAGAACCTCGCACGATGCCTTACCTGTTGTAGTAAGGTTGTTTACTACGAGAGGGATGAAGTACTCAGCCTTGGGCTTGTCTACATTCTCCTTGAGGAAGTCGATGAACTGCTCCTCTGAGTGCTGGAAGTAGTCGGGTGTGAAGCCCCAGAAATTCATTGAAACGGGAGTCTCCTCGGCAACGGGCTGCCAAGCGCCTTCCTCGTCCTTGTAGCAGATGGGACCGTCTACGCGCATAATCTCAGTACGCTCAACAACGCCTGTAAGCATATTCTGCTCGTTTGTAGCACATACACCACGTGCAACGCTACCGTTCTCGCTGAGAGTGTTGCAGATGCGGAAACCTACCATGCTGTATTTGCCTGTGCTGCCTTCGGGAAGATCGCTCAACCATTTGCCCATTACTGCGAATGCGTCCTTGCCGTAGAAGTCATCGGCGTTGATTACTGCAAAAGGCTCTTTGATGACATCCTTTCCCATAAGTACTGCGTGGTTTGTACCCCAGGGTTTTGTACGCTCTGCGGGAACCTCGAAACCTTCGGGAAGGTTGTCGATAGCCTGGAATACCAACTCTGTGGGGATGTGGCCCTCATACTTGCTCAATACCTTCTCGCGGAAGTCCTGCTCAAAGTCCTTGCGGATAACAAATACCAATTTGCCGAATCCACCGCGGATAGCGTCAAAGATTGAGTAGTCCATAATAGTCTCGCCATTAGGGCCAAGACCATCCAACTGTTTCAAACCACCATAACGGCTGCCCATTCCGGCTGCCAATACAAAAAGTGTAGGTTTCATAATTGTGTGTTATTGTTAAAGGTTATTTAATATATTTCTGTTGTCAGAGCATAGTGTGTATGTGGGCACACTATATACCCGTTTGGGCAAAGGTAATTAATTTGTTCATATAAGGGTATAAAATGCTTAATTATTTTTAAAATTATTTTGGCTGCCTCCAATAAAGTGGCAGATATATGCACGATATGTTCCGTTTGCCGAGTGGAATATGTGTTGAAAATATCAGAACGGGTAGCCTATGGCAAAGTGCCAGGCGAATCCCTTACCGAAATTGGGCAGGTTGTAGTATCCGCTTTTTCCCGTGTCGTAGGGTGCGTGCAACGCAATGCCGAAGTCGAGGCGCAAGACAAGGATGTCAAGGTCGTAACGCAGTCCGAAGCCCGTGTTCAGCGCAATCTCATCGGCAAAGGAACGCAGGGTTAATTCGCCTCCCTGGCGGCTCTCGTCCTTTTCGAGCAACCACACGTTGCCTGCATCTACAAACACTGCACCGTTAAGGTTGCCCAATAGCCCGAAGCGGTACTCTACGTTTGCCTCGAATTTGAGTGTACCTGTCTCGTCGAGGTATGAGTATCGTGTCTCCTTGGCAGGGTGGTAGCTTCCCGGACCGATGGTGCGCACCGTGAATGCCCTCAGGCTGTTTGCACCGCCAATGTAGAACTGCTCGCTGTAGGGTGCATAGCGCGAGTTTCCGTAGCTTTTTATGACACCAACCATAAGCCGTGTGGCAATGTAGTTCTTGCTGTTTATCCTGTAGAGTTGCCTTATCTCTGTCGTGAGCTTGACGAACTGTGCATAGGGGTTCTTGAAGAGGTCCTTGTCTTTCTGGTCCCACTTTTTGCCGAATGCCGCAAAGAGCAGCGAGGTAACATTACCCGACGATGTTACTGATGCCTCAAGCCAGGTTTTGTTGCGGTGCTGCGTTGGGGTGTTGTCGTAGGTGTATGTATATTGCATAGCAGGGATGAACTGGTTGCGGAAGCTGTTGGCTATCGAACGGTTGGCGGCTGCTATGCTGTCGAACTTTGCGGTGGTGCGCTGCAACATATCGTATGTCAGGCGGAACGGTGTGACGGTGTGTGTGGTTGTGCGCCTGGTGTATATGTTGTATGTAACCTCGCTTCCCACGTGTATCATCTTGAAGAATCCCGAGCGGTTCATCTGGTCGGCATAAAGGCGCAGCGACGTCGAGGCCGGGAAACGCAAGTGGCGGCGGTGTACTATAGGAAAAAAGAGGCGCGGGAAGGTGAGAGAGGCATCGGCTCCAATCTCCCACGAGTTTATCACAGCCTGGCGCCCCTTTATCGCACCGTCCGTCTGCCACTCGTACGAGCCCTGCAAGGACAGCTTCAGTGTCTCTCCCCCGCGGAAAATGTTGTTGCGCGAGAGTGACACTTTGCTTCCCGGGCCTATCTGGCTGTTGCTCTTGGAGGTTGCGTTGAGCTCGAATGTGAAATTGTATGGCTTGTCCATCTGTGCCTGTATCCTCACGTCGAGCGTGTCGCTCTCCTTGCGCGGAATGTATGAGAAATTCATTCCGCCGAATATGTTCATCTTGCTCAGTTGGCTCAGGCTGTTCTGCTGTACCTCCTGCGAATATACCTCCCCGCTGCGGAAGAGAATGTTGCGCATAAGCGCTCCGGGGCGCACGGGCGGCTTCTTCCCGCTGTAGATGTATCTTATATTGCGCATCTCCAGCGTATCCGGTGCTGTGCGGCACAGTATAGTGCCGTTGCTCTCAATCCGTATGTCTATCGTGCCTATGGTGTACCGGCGGCGTATGTGCGGCGCGAGTCCCCCCATAGGCTGTATGCGCATATCCACATTGCCGGGGTTGTTTATTGTGTCGGCAAGGAACTCAATGTAGTTTGTCTGGCTGTAGTAATAGCCGTTGTTGCGCAGGAGTGTGTTTATACGCTCCCTTTCGCCGCTCAGGTTGCTCACGCTGAACTGCTCTCCCTTGCGCAGCAGGCGTTGGCGCTCCGTTGCGGTGAGCAGGCTGTCGGCTGTTGACGAAAAGCCCGTGTAGGCAATGCTGTCGAGCTGATATGGCTTGTGCAGCGTTACGGTGTACCTTACTTTTGCTTTCTTGGGGTTTTTCTTGTTTGTGATTGTCCCGGCTGTCACATTGCCGTTGAAATATCCGTAGTAGCTCAGTACGTTGGTGGCGATGCGTGCGCGCAGCCCGGGGTTCACTTTAGAGATGAGCACGGGGGTGGTGGCAAAGTTGCGGAAGAACCATTTGCCCAGTTTGCCCTTGCTGTCGGCAAAGGCGTTGTACCACCATAGTCCAATGGGGAGGCTCTTCACTTTTGAACTTCCTGCAACGGAACCGTTGGGCGCTGCTGCAAGCGCAGCCTCAATCTCCGATATTGCCTCCTCGCCAATCGGAGTGGCTGCATACTCCTTGCGTCCCTCTATTATAATCTTGTCTATTCCTGTGTACAGCTGCTCGCCCGGCTCAATGAGTCGGGTGGTGGAGCACGAGAAGAGTGCAAGGAGTGCCAGTATGTAGAGTACAGTTCTTTTCATCTTGTCTTTCTGTTGTTGCTCTCTTTGTCCAGTTGTCTTATGAGCAGTTCCTCCCTGTTGTCCTTTCGCCTGAAGAGGAACAGCTCCCTGAGATTGTCGAGCTTGCGCTTGTACACGTATCCCACGCCTGTCTCTATAATCTCCCCTTCGAGTATCGACTCGTAGTTCTTGTCGTAGAAGAGGCGTATGTAACGGTTGCTGCTCTCGCTCACTTTCCACTCGAGCGATACATTATTTATGAAACTCTCATTGCGGTTGTGTGTGTCGCCGCTGTTCACCTCGCCGCCAATGACAATGGTAAAGCGGTCGTTCCAGAATTTCTTGGCAAAGCTGAACGAGTAGTTCTTGTAGCTGCTGCCTGTTTGGGCATTCTCGACGTCGGTTATTCCAACGCTTATGTTCACGCTGTTCATTGCGTTGCCGGCAATATTGTTTATGCGTGCGTCGAGGAACGAACTTATCGCGTTCGATACGCTCAATCCTCCATCGCTGCCTATATATGCGCCTGTGATGAGCATTGTGACGGCATATTTGTTGAGCGTCTCCTTGTCGAGGGCGTTGAGCTGGTTCTGTACTGCGGCATTCTCGGGGGCCGAGAGGATAAAGCTGAGTCCCATATTGTCGAGTGTATTTGTAAGCTCTACGCCTACGTCGAATGCCACCGCCTGTGTGTTGCCGTCGTCCAGGGTTACCGACGATGTGACGCGCTCAAGGGCTGTAATGTTGAGTGTGGGGTTGGCTGCATTGCCCGTCCAGCTTATGTAACTGCCTTCGTTTATCGAGAATGTCTTCAGGGGTATTATGGGCAGAGTGTATTTGAGCTGTCCATTGGAGAGCGTATAGCGTCCTGTGAGGTTGATGTCCGACTCGCTGCTGTATGTGAGGTTGAGCTTTCCGCCGCCCTGCAGCTCAATGTAGCTGTTGCGGTTCTCGTCAAAGTCGGCGTTTATGCGTGCGCCCTCTTCAATGTCGAGCGTTATGTTCATTCTCAGGTTGCCAAAGTCGAGTTCGCTCTCTTCGGCTCTATCTACCTGTGTGGTGTCGGCAAAATTCACGAATGTCACCAGCCCGTCGAGCTCGCTCTCGGCAGCCAACGGTGTCTCGGGCAGCACGTATGTGATATCGGTCTTGCTCAAGAGGGTTGCCCCTCCGTTGAGGCTCAGTGCATTGAGCCGTCCGCTTACGGTGCTGTTCAGATTGATGAACATCCGTCCGTAGAGCATTGTCCCTTTGGCGCGCTTGGCATTTATGAGCTCGTAGTTTGTGGCGCGTGCACGCAGGTCGAAATAGGGGTCGATGAGGCTCCCGAGGTCTATTGTGCCGTTCACCTGGAAAGGCGTGCTGCCGTGGGCGTAGATGTCAAAGCTGTTGAAGAGCAGCTTGTTGTCCTCTATCTTTACGGTGCCGTCATTCAGATGCAGGCGTGTGCCGAATGCGGGTGCATCGGCATATACCGAATCGAAGCGCACGTATCCGTCGGCAACAGCATTCTCGAGGCTGCCATTTATGTTGAGTTCACTGTCTATGTAACCGTCTAGCCGTACACCAGTCTCCTTGAGTATGGCACTCGACAGGCTCAGCGGAAAGTGTGTGAGCAACGCCTTGCCATCTATTGTCTGTTCTTCGCTGCTGCTGTTGTAGCTGCCGCTTATGTCCAGTATCTCGGTGTCGTTGTGCAGCAGCACTACGTTGGCATAATGTCTGTTCTTCTCCTTTGGCAGATAGACAAGCTCGACAGTCCCGTTGCCTATTGCTGTTCCTTCGTATATGATATCTGTTGCGTGAATGTCGCTGCTCACTGCGTGGCTGTTATCCTTGTCGCTGTAGTGCAGGTCCATATCCAGTGTGCCGGCAATGTCGGGGGAGTATGGAATGATGCGTGTTGCAGCCTGCAGGTCGATATTTAACAGTTCGAGGCTTATGTCGCGCAGTGACGTGCTGTCCTTGCTGCTCAGCAGGCGCAGTCCCGAGCCGAGGCTGTCGCTCAGCTCAATGTCGGTACGCACCGACAGGTTCTTCCCGAGCGACAGATAATTGTCGGGGTTGAACTTGAACGGGGTGTTGAAGAGCGTTGCCTGCGGATTGAAATGTATATTCAGCCCCTCGGGACGCAAATGCGTTTTTACGCCTATGCGTGCGCCTACATTGTCGTTGTTGTCGCGGAATATGAAATTTGTGGCAAGGCTGTCGTTGTTGAGTGTTCCGTAGAGTGCCGAGTAGAATTTAAGTTTGGGCAGTTCGGGGTTGAGGGAGCGTGTGCGCACTCCCGCAAAATAGCGCAGCAGGGTGCTCTCCTGACGTAGCGAGAAGTTGAGCGTGTCGAGCTGTATGTCGCCTCTCTTCAGGTTGTATATTCCTCCCTTGCCGTTTATGCCATTTGTGCTGTCAACAGAGAGGCTAAGGCTCAGTTTGCTGAAATCGACGTTGTTGACGCTCATAAAATTGGCAAACATATTCTCCTGTCCGCAATCAATATCAATGCCCATTGCCGGCAGTTGGCGTTCAAAATCCTGTATGTAGTAGATTGTGCTACTGCTTGTGCTGCCCTGTTTGTACATCTCCTTTATGCGCCCGAATGCATTGAGCAACTGCTCGTATCCGCAGTCCAGCGTGCCGTCTACGCTAAGGTCGCCCGTGTGCAGGTGCGTGTATGTGGTGTCGGGGCTTGTGTAGCCTGTAAACTGCAACTGCTTGGGGGTATATGTCTTTTCGGGTGTAACGAGGCGTATGCCATTGCCTGTTACCTTTGCACTGTGACGGTTGAGCATATTGCTGTACGCCTCAATGTCGAGCTGTATTGTGGCTGTAAGCGGAGTTTCGGTAACGTTCAGCGATGCAAGGTCGGCGCGGCGCAGCGCAATGTGCGAGTGGTTTATAATCTCATTTCGGTCGAAGCGGCTCTTTATGTTTAGGAACATTTGCAGTGCATTGTCGAGGGAGGTTGCCTCAATGTGCGACTCCTTCTCCTGCTGTCTTGCGGTGAGGGTGATGTCTGTCAACAGGGTGCTGTCTATGCATATTGTATCAATGCCCAGGCTGCAGGTGTAGCGGGTGCTGTCGCCGAAGATGTCGAAACCCTTTCCCTCGGCAGCAAGGGACATTGTCAGTTGGCGCAGTGGAATAGTGGGCAGAATATCTCCAATATTGAGTCCCTTTGTCTTTAATTGGGCAGTGTAGCTGTTGCTTCCGATGTTATAGCCGGCACGCAGGGCGGCGCGTCCGCTGCCGGTGCGCATGCGCAGTGCAAGGCTGCATTGCTGCTCTGCTATCGATGCATTGCCCGCTATGCGCAGTCTCTCACCTCCTGTGTTGTCGGGCTGGTACTTCTCTCCTATAATGCGTATTACGTTCGAGATGTATCCGTTGAACACTATATTGCCCTGCATTCTTTCGATGCTGTTCATACCTTGCAGCGTGCCGCTTGTGCCTATGTGTGCAAGATGCGGTACTTCGGCCGTAAGGGTGTCTATCTGCAGCGTGCCGCGTTTTCCGCTCAGTTTAGTGTGTGCGTGCAGCATAGAGTCGGGCAGAATGTGCAGGCTGCCATACTGCTCTTGTGTGAGTATGCCACGCAGGTCTCTCTTGTCTACAAATAGCGTGGCCTCGGCGCGCATATTGCTGCTTGTCCCGTCGCGGAGCAGTGCTGCGGGTATCTCTGCGTCCATTCTTATCCTGCTGCCGTTGGCGGTGGATATGCTCAGCCTCTCTACTCTTATTTTATTGCTGTCGCTGCTCATTGTCGCAGAAGCATTGAGTATTCTTGCTCCGTTGTTCTGTGCAAGCGCAAGTTTCTTTATCTGTGCGCTTATGGCTGCAGTGCTGTAGCATATATCCTCGGCCAGCAGGCTAATGCCGTGCAGATGTATGTGGCTGAGGGGTGCTACAGTGTCGGGCAGCAGGCCTTTGTCGTATGCTACGCTGCTCTGCGCTATCTCAAATTCGTTTGCCGAGTAGTGCGCTTCTCCTGGTTTTATCTTTGCGCCGTTTATTCTGAGTTCATCTATCGAAACGGCAATGGCGGTGGTGTCTGCCGGCATTCTTACATTCACATTAACGTTGCTGGCTTCGCCTCTCTTCAATGTGAAAATCCAATTGGATGGTGCCGATGTGCTATCCTTCTTTTCCCTTTTACCGATGGTTATGTCAATGTTGCTGTCAGCAATGAGAAGATGGTTTATATGTGCTCTTTCCTCCGAAGGTACTGTGCTGCGCGATGTTACCCTGAAGTGTCCTATGCTGCCGTTGATATTCATTCCGTCGATAATGTCGTGCGTGTCGGCCGTCGCCTGGTCGATAGAGAGGTAGTCAATCTCAATCTCTCCACGTAGCAGCGGCATTATGCGTATGCTCGTCTCAATCTGCTCGCCGCGGGAAATTGCCGTGTCGCTCTTTTCCACTTCAAAATCGTTTATTGTGGCTTTTATCGGAAATGCCAGATGAAAAGCACCTATTCTTACATCGTATCCGCTTTTCTCTTTTACGTATGTGCATATTTTCTCAATAGCAAAATCCTGTATGGGCGGTACATATAACGCAACGACAAGCAAGCCCATAACAATTATGGGCAGCAGTATAAGCATCGATACAATTCTAAGTATAATGCTTGCTATGCTTCTTTGATGTTTTTTGCGTACCATAACTTGCAAAGTAACCAAAAAAACAGATATTATTACTCTTTTGATATAAACTTTTATTCTTTATGAACAATTTTTAATTCATTGCGGGGCTTGTTACACTAATTTATGCTATTTTCGCAAAATGAACAAAAGAAAATTCAGAATATGAACGATTATACCAAAGTTACGTTTAAGGTAGCTCCAGTAAGTGAGACTGCTACCGATATCCTGGCGGCAATGCTTGCCGAAGTAGGTTACGAGACATTTGTACCCGAGGAGGAGGGTATGAGCGCGTATGTCCAACAGGCTCTTTTTTCCGAGATGGCGCTCGACGAGGTTGTGAATGATTTTCCCATTGACGGATACAGCATAGGCTACACCGTGGAGCAGATAGAAGGCGAGGATTGGAACGCCGAGTGGGAGAAGAATTATTTCCAACCTATTCTGGTCGATGACAAATGCGTAATACACAGCACGTTCCATACCGATGTGCCTGCGGCAGAGTATGATATTGTGATTGATCCGAAGATGGCCTTTGGTACAGGTTATCATCAGACAACCTGTCATATGATACGCTCTATCCTTGCGGCCGATGTATGTGGCAAGAGCCTGCTCGATATGGGTTGTGGTACGGCTCTTCTTGCCATTCTGGCTGCAATGCGCGGTGCGACAGATGTCGTTGCTATTGATATCGATGAGTTTGCCTACGAGAATGCATTGGAAAATATAAAACTGAACAATACTCCCGATATTGAAGTCCGTTTGGGTGGTGCCGAGGCCATAAAGGATACCGATTGTTACGATTATGTAGTTGCCAATATAAACCGTAATATTTTGCTTGCCGATATGAACCGCTATGCGGAATGTATGCACTCGGGCTCGGTACTTTTTATCAGCGGCTTCTATGTCGAGGATATCGAGGTGCTGGTTGCCGAGGCTGCAAAGTACGGGCTTGAATTTGTGCGCAGTGCCGAGGATAACCGTTGGGCAATGGTTGAATTTGTGAAGAAGTGATTTTGTAGGTCATTCCTTGTATCAGTATATGGATAAAAGTAGTATAGATATTTTTATACCGGTTCCGTCCGGTTGTACCGATATTGAGAATATTGGAGCATACTCTTTGTGCGATAGGGTAGCCCGTATATATTTATGGGTACCGAAGGGATTTGTTGCTCCTGTCGTATTGCCCGATAAGGTGGTGTGTATAGAAACTGAATCCCTTTTATCGAATGCCAATTTTGTGAATATGGCCCGCGTGGCCGGGTCGGTATATACAGTATGCCTTCTCAAGGAACTTCCGCTGTTGCCCGCAGCCGATGCGTTGATTGCAATGTGCGACGCAATGCAGCCCGATGCATCTATGCTCTACAGCGACTACTGCAAAGTGGTGGATGGAGAGAGTGTAGAGGCACCCACTATCGATTATCAGCCGGGTAGCCTCAGGAACGATTTTGACTTCGGCTCGTTGGTGGTGCTGCGTACAGCGGCGCTCAAGGAGTATGCTGCAATGCCGTTGGAGGCTGTCGATTATGCAGGTTTTTATCAGTTGCGCCTGGCGATGAGCCGTTTGGGACGCATACAGCATCTTGCCCAGTTCCTTTATACCGAGCAGGAGACAGACCTTAGAAAAAGCGGCGAGAAGCAGTTCGATTATGTGAATCCCGCGCAGCGTAATGTGCAGATTGAGATGGAAAAGGTATGTACCCACCATCTTGCGCGCATAGGAGGATTGTTGCCGCCACATAAATACAGTAGCATAGACCTCACTACAGGGGAGTTTCCTGTTGAGGCATCGGTTGTTATTCCTGTCCTCAACCGTGCTTCAACTATTGCCGATGCCGTACGCTCGGTACTTAATCAAAAGACGAGTTTCGAGTTCAATATATTGGTGGTAGACAATCACTCTACCGATGCTACGGGCAGCATTGTGGACTCTTTCAACGACGGGCGGGTGTGTCATCTTGTGCCCGAGAGGAATGACCTTGGCATTGGCGGCTGCTGGAATTATGCCGTCAATAGCCCGCTGTGCGGACGCTTTGCTGTACAGCTCGACAGTGACGACCTTTACAGCGACGAGAATACTCTACAACGCATTGTCGATGAGTTCTATGCTCAGCGCTGTGCAATGCTGGTGGGCTCTTACCGTATTTGTAATTTTGAGCTCGAGACACTTCCTCCCGGAGTTATTGACCACCGCGAGTGGACCGAGGAGAATGGTCGCAACAATGCTCTGCGAATAAACGGATTGGGTGCTCCGCGCGCCTTCTTTACTCCCGTAATACGCAGTGTGGGATTTCCCAATGTGAGCTACGGCGAGGATTATGCGGTGGGTCTGCAAATTTCGCGCAACTACCGCATAGGACGCATATACGACGTTCTTTACCTCTGTCGCCGTTGGGGCGGAAACAGTGATGCTGCATTGTCGCACGCAAAGATAAACGCACACAATACCTATAAGGACTCATTGCGCACAGCCGAGCTCGAGGCGCGCGTGGCAATGATGGGCGGGGTTGCAGTTCCTGTTGCAGCCGAGGTTGAGGATTTTTTCGATACTCAGCTTGCCTTGTGGGACGATGCCCGTGAGCGTCACGAGGCGCTCGGCAATGTGCTGGTGCGCAAATTGGATAGCGGCATTATGCTGCAGTATAACCCTGCTCGGGTAGTATCCACGGCTGCAAAGGTCGATAAGGAATCTGTTGCCGGGCGTCCCTGTTTCCTGTGCAAGGGTAATCGTCCGCCGGTGCAGGGCGAATTGCAGGCGCTGCTCGATGTAGAGGTGCTTGTCAACCCTTTCCCCATACTCAAAAGACACCTGACCCTGCCGTTGAAGGGACACACCCCGCAACGTTTGGAATATATGTTACACGATATGCTGGCGCTTGCCAAGGAGTGGCAACAACGTGCAATCTTCTACAACGGTGCAAGATGCGGTGCGTCGGCTCCCGACCACGCCCATCTGCAGTCGGTACTGAAGGAGGATATTCCTCTTCTTTGTGGTGCGTTGTACGATAAATTGCAGGGTGGAAGCGAAAGGCTCCTCTCCTGCAATGGTGCAGAACTTTGCTACTCTCCGTCGTATGTGGTGCCATTGTTTATGATAAAGGCTACCGATGCTCTTGCTGCCGCTAATATGTTCGGTAGGCTGTTGCGTTCGTTGCCTGTGGAAAATAACGGCGAGGAACCTATGTTGAATGCATTGGCAACATATTCGCAAGGCGAGGGGTGGACGGTCATTGTATTTCCGCGTGCCAAGCACCGTCCTGCCTGTTACAGTGCCGAAGGTGAGGCCCAGCGTCTTGTGAGCCCTGGGCTGTTGGATGTTGCGGGAGTTGTTGTTACTGTGCGTCGGGAGGATTTTGACGCGCTGACAGACGGCGAGGTCGAGGCTCTCTTGCGCGAGGTAGCACTCGACGGGCAATCGTGCCGCGAGGTGTGCAATAAAATTGCAGCTGAATGAGACTTGTAAATATAGGAATAATGGTTGCCCCGCAAATAACCTTTGAACTTGCGGGAGGATATATGTGCAACGGTGTACCCATAAACGATGGCGAATACCTTGTGGCTGTCGGTGACGGTGGAGTGCGATTTGCAGGCAGTAGTGTGGAGAGGCTTGTCTTCTCGCCCACGCACGCTGGCTGCCGCTTCACGCTGCACAATGTCATTATTGGAATAAATTTCCATTGGGAGCGCGCCCAAAAGCAGACTTTCGAGGGCGAGCTGCACTTTTTTATAGAGGAGGGCAAGGTGCGTGCCGTGAATAGTCTTCCTGTGGAGAATTACCTCAAGAGCGTAATCTCCTCGGAGATGTCGCCCACTGCGTCGTTGGAGTTCCTCAAGGCGCATACGGTAATTTCGCGCAGCTGGCTCTATGCGCAGATAATGCGCAGCGGGGCATCGTCGCAGCCGGTGCTCGGATACAGCACCGACGATGAGACTATACGTTGGTACGCGCGTGAGGACCACGTTACATTCGACCTTTGTGCCGATGACCATTGCCAACGCTATCAGGGTGTCCCGTCTGTAGGGAACAGCCGCGCCGATGAGGCAGTGCGCGCAACGTCGGGCATAGTGCTTGCAAGCGGTGGCAAGGTGTGCGATGCCCGTTTCAGCAAGTGTTGCGGAGGAATGACAGAGCGCTTTTCGGCCTGTTGGGAGGACGAGGATTATACCTACCTCGATGCCTTTCGTGACAACGATGGCAAGCAGGGCTTTATCGACCTTACCGATGAGGCTGCCGCCCGTGAGTGGATAGAGTCTGCACCCGATGCATTCTGCAACACTGCCGACAGTGCAGTGCTTGCACAGGTGCTCAACGGCTACGATTGCGAGACAAGCGATTTTTACCGTTGGCAATTGGAGTATGGGCAGGAGGAGATTTCTCGGCTTGTGGCGCGTCGCTCAGGAGTGGATTTTGGCACTATAGAGGCGCTGGAGCCTGTTGAGCGTGCCGCTTCGGGCCGCTTGGTGCGACTGCGCATAGTGGGCTCAAAGCGTACAATGGTTGTAGGCAAGGAACTTGAGATTCGCCGTTGGCTTTCCCCGTCGCACCTGTACAGTTCGGCATTTGTGGTCGACAAGGTCGAGGGGGAGTGCGGAAATGTTGAATTCATCATAAAAGGTGCTGGATGGGGGCACGGAGTGGGGCTCTGTCAGATTGGTGCTGCGATGATGGGCGAGAAAGGTTATGGCTATAAACAGATATTGCAGCATTATTATCCTGGTGCCCGATTGGTGGATATCGATGCACTTGTAGGTGAATGAAATTTTGTAAACAAAGATTTTTTTCTCTTGTAATAGAATA
>JAFYSC010000111.1 GCA_017546635.1 Bacteroidaceae bacterium
AGATGGTGATGATGCACCCTTAATTAAAGATGCATAACGCTCATTGTCACGTTTCTTTGCTTCTTTCTCTTTTGCTATTGACGCACGAAGATCAATAATCTTCTTCTTGTAATATTCCTTGCTCATCGTTAATGTTTTTTTCAATATAATGTTGTGATATGTGGGGCGATCAACCCCCACATACCTAAAATCGTGAGGGAGATTACTTTCCTGCTGCTACCAAAGTGATGTCGTTGTCAGCGAGCTTGCTGTCATCAGCATTAGCTACCTGAACACCGATACCATAGAGCTCAGCGATCTTCTTCTCGAAGTTACCAACCTTGAGATTGCCACCCACAACGAGTTCGCCACCCTTCTTACCCTCTGCACGGATAGATGCAAGTGTCGCATTCTCATCAGCGAAAGCACCCTTGCAAGATTCGCTCTTGTAAACGCGCAAAGATGCACCAAAACACTTCTTGAAATTCTCCTTCAAGCTCTTGACCTTCATACGGCCATCTAATTTGAAATCTGCCATAGTTCTTTTTATTAAATGGTTAATTGTATTGATTAACTGTTTTTCTTTTCATTCAAAAAGTCGATGAGTTTTGAACACAACTGGCAAGTTGTCCAATTGATATCATACTCAAAGCCCTCTTTTTCTGCAATTTCTCTAAGAGCACCCTTTACATTGTCGTAAATATGGTAAACTTCGACTCTTCCACTATCTAATACTGATAGAATATATTCGCCTGCAATTACAGATTTTTTGCCATAATTTTTGTAATTAAATATTCACAATGCAGTAGTTAAATTTTACTCTATCCATCTCTCTATTGTGCCACTCAATACTATACTCTTGCTCTACCTCAAAATTCGGGTGAGTCTTTGCACAGGTGCTTTCGGGGTTTAACCAATGCTTCTCTCGAGAATGAACCCCCTCGCTCATATTGAACAGATAGTTGTTAGATGTCTGTTTGCTTGCTTTTGTATAGGTAATGTCGTTGGTTACAAAGACAGCTAAGCCACAATTTACATTGCTGAACCGCTTTTGCACCAATTCCACTCGTCTAACATCTTTCCAAAAGTCGTACATTCCCAAATCTTGCGCCCCTTGATCTTTCATCACGACAATTTTGTCGTGCAGAACTTCATCGAAGCGTGTAATTTGTCGTTCAACCTTTTTTGTTTTGTATTTCAACTCGACGGGACAATACTCACCACCTTTCTTGACCACAATGTCGAGTCGCAATTCGCTGTCCCACACATAGTTCTCTAGCTCGCTCTTGGGAACGTAGTACTCCACGTCTACATCGTCGTAGGCATTGGTAGAGTTACGCAACCAAGTAGCAAGATGCATCTGAAAGTCTCGCTCGTTGAAGAGCAACTCATTATTGCTCTCCAAAAAAGCGAAAACATCTTGTCGAACTATGTCAATAAGCTTACTCATAGTTTAGTATTCACCTCGTGCAGCTTGACCAATAGTGATTCCGTTAGGTACGAGTTTTTTGCCGCTTTCGTCCTTAATTTGTACAGTTACACCAAAATTTGTGTCAAATAACTTCTCAGCGTCGCCAACCTTCATACTCGCCTTAATCTTAAGACCGTCGGCAGTAGATTTAACATCCTTTGTGGTCTTTTTATTGAGAGCAGCTAAAGTTAAATCGCCATCGGCAATCTGCGCACCCTTGTAGAATACCAGTGAAACGCCAAAAGCCTTTTTAAAATCGGCCGAAATAGTTTTTAGTTTTTTGTTCGGTGCAACGGTAAATTCTGCATTCTTGAATTTGTCCATTAAGTTGTTGATAAGTCCCATAATGTTTTGTTTTTATAAAATTATTACTCTATAATGATAAACTCTGTAGTAAATAGTAGGAATAATATGGATATAACTCCTGGACTAGCGTTTTTATCCGCTTTTGGTACTTAGGCGTAAGCAGAAAATGGAGGAAACTGAGAACTCCTGCGATAAATAGGATTGCTTCGATGTCAAAAAGTAACATACTTAGTTTAGGCTTTATTCTTTATACTACTCCAGTATGTGCTCAATATAAATAAAAAAAGAAGCGCAGACTAATTATACTTAATCTCCGCTGATAGGCCCTAGGAAAGCCGTGGTAAGAAGAAAAAAGCAATAGCCTACGCTGTGCCCATATATGTAGGTATAACATATACGCACTCGCAGCAGGGTTCGTTTTCTCTTACCATAAATGAATTTCCTAGGTTCATCAGCGAGAACAACAAACACTTGCGTGTAAATTGAAATATTTTTTGCAAATATAACAAAAAAAATAACAAACCACCCTGCTGCATAAAAAAAACGAATAAAAACGTTTTTTTATGTTATGTAGGCTATTGCCAATGCAAATATATGTAAAAATAAGATTAAGACAATTTGTCTTTTGTTGTCTTTTGTTATTCCGCAGAAAATGGGCAATATGGTTGGCGTTTTTCGAGTAATGAATAATAGAACATTTGTTCGTTTATAGCCATTTCATCTTTTGGGATAGTAGGCAGAGTCTTTGCCTGCTCTTGCAGGCTATTATGGTATAAGTTGAGTGCGCTGGTATATACATATGTTGCAAGCGCGTTCAATTTTGCATCGCTAATGGTTGAGATGTGTCTTTTTTGATATGTTGCAACTTCTTCCCAAAATGATACAATATGGTTGTTGGCAAACTCATAATAAACAGCACGAGATATTGAATCGGATATATTTGCATAAATATCTTTAACATCACACTCTATCTTTGTGAATAGTTGTTCTTGCATTTTTGTCTCATTATATTCGGTAAATTTTGTATGTCCGAATAGAATTAAAGGCAGAATGAATATGATAGATGCCAGAATGCTCAATATAACCTTTGTTGGGCGATGGCGATGTCTCCATGCGAGTTGTATGGCTGTTGTATTTCCGTATCGCTTATCTGGATTTATGTTTAGGCAACGTTTGGAAATAGTGCGATATTTTTGCTGGAAAATATCGGTCATAATCATACCTATAGAGTAAATGTCGCTGCGGGCGTCTATTTTACTACTTTGTGCGCGTAATTCGGGAGAGGCGTATTGAGGAGTGCAACCCAGTGTGCGCATAGCAAACTGCGCATCATTATCAGCTAAGCCAAAATCAATTAATTTTAGAGTGTTGTCTGTGCGGGTTATAAGGATATTCTCGGGTTTTAAATCATTATGAATGATTCCTCTTTTGTGGAGATAACCAACGCAGGAGAGTAGCTCTTCAAAGATGCGATTGCAGTCGGCAACTGTTGGATTCTTGGCAAGATATTCAGAGAGGGTGAATCCTTCTATATATTCCATAATGATTCCTGCACCTACAGACATATTTTCCTCAAAGGTGTAAATGTGAACAATGTTTGAATGATCGCACCCTATCGATAGTTCATATTCACGACGAAGCATCGATAGTTGCCGCTCCGAATTGTCTTTTGTTGTCTTTACAAGAAAGTATTTACCCGCTTTTCTTGCACGATAGAGCATAGCATATGTGGTGGTTCTCAATAATTTGAAGTCATAAAAACCACTTTCTGCAACAATTTCGTTGGCATTGCTTTCGTATATTTCGCTCTCGGTTGTCATATTGTCTATTTGTGATTTCAAAGATAATGAATTATTTTTGTGTCACAATGGCAATTAAAAGTAACATACCGCAAATTGTAGCTCTCCGCAATTGTGTCGAGGAGCGTTTCGGCAAACCAATATTGGTTCATGCCGACTTTTTGCTTCTTGTTGCTGCAATTGAAAGTGAACAACGCCAACATATCTCTGAATCGACTCTGGAACGTGTTTGGGGTTATTCCACTCGTGGCTATGATACGGTGTCATTGCGTACTCTCGATGTTTTGTCGATGTATGGCGCCGGATGTTTGTGGGTTAAGTTTTGTGAGAATCTGGAACTTGAGTGTGAATCGACCTTTTTTAATGTGGAGAGTATTCTCGCAAGCAACCTTGCTATTGGTGACACATTGCGTATAGGCTGGCTGCCGGATAGAATTTGTGAGGTGTGTTACTTGGGCGATAATCGTTTTATTGCAGAGCATTGTGAGAATTCGAAGATGCAAGAGGGTGACAATTTCTCGTGTCTGCAATTCTCATTAGGCAAGGAGGCTGTATTGAGCGATTTTCGTCAATCTGCTTCTTCTCAATCGCAAACTTACATCATTGGTAAAAGGCACGGACTGACCACATTGGTACTTATCTCTTGCAAAGGGTAGTTCGTCTGTTTTTTATCTTGCTCGTTGTAGCATCATCATTTTTCTTATATTTTTTGCAGGGCTGTGATTTTCTTAACCTCTGCTGATGTTTTTCTTTCCTATAATAAAAACGTTATAGCTCTTCTTTGAATAGATATCTTCTTTGGTATAAAAGGTTGCACTTTTTGTGAAATATTGCACAAAAAGTAAAAATTGTGCAATATTTATTAAAAACACTTGTTCGTTTAAAAAAAATAGATTTATCTTTGCGCAAGAGTTATATTTGTAAGTGATATATGCTATATTTGCAAATATCCCTCTTGATAAGGCGACAACAATCTAACAATCTACAATATTATGTCTAACAAGCAAACTTTTATAGGTTTGTATGCCAATAGCCTTAGAGAGAATTGGGTGCATAGTGCTCTTACAGACTACAAAGGTGTGTCGTATACATACGGCGATGTAGCCTGCAAGATTGCTAAATTGCATCTTTTCTATAAGATGAGTGGCATTAAACCGGGAGACCACATTGCGCTGTGTGGACGCAATAGCTCTCATTGGGGAATATCTTTCCTCTCTATTATTACTTACGGTGCCGTTGCTGTGCCTATATTGCACGATTTTAAGGCCGACAATGTGCACCATATTGTTAATGACTCCGATTCGCGTATGTTCTTTGTGAGCGATTCCAACCGCTCGCAATTGAATTTTGACGAGATGCCTAATATTGAGGCTATAATAAGAATCGAGGATTTCTCGTTGCTCCTGAATCGTGACGAAAAGGTGGGCAAAGCTTTTGCCGACTGCGATGCCGAGTATGAGAAAATGTATCCCAACGGCTTTACAGCGAATGATATCAATTACTACGAGGATAGCCCCGAGGAATTGGCTATCATAAACTATACCTCGGGAACAAGCGGATTCTCTAAAGGTGTGCTAATCCCTTATCGTGCTCTCTACAACAATATGCTTTTTGCAAAGGAGGTGCTCTGTATGAAGCCAGGAATGACAATGCTCTCTATTCTGCCTATGGCGCATATGTATGGAATGGCATTTGAGTTCCTTTATCAGTTCTCTCGCGGCGTGCAGATATTCTTCCTTACACGTACCCCGAGTCCGCGTATCATTTTCGATGCATTCGGTAAGGTAAAGCCTAGCTTGGTAGTAGCTGTTCCTCTTGTTATAGAGAAGATTATACGCAAGAGTGTGTTGCCTAAATTGCAGGAGCCTTTGATGAAATTTGCGATAAATATACCTATTGTAAAGAATATTATATATGGTAAGATACGCAAGCGAATGATAAAGTCTTTCGGTGGTAATGTTTTTGAGATTATTATCGGAGGTGCAGCCTTTAGTCCCGATATTGATGCTCTGTTACACAATATGAAATTTCCCTACACTGTGGGTTACGGTGCTACCGAGTGTGCTCCGATTATATGCTACAGCGATTGGAGAGAGGCTAAAGTGGGCAGTTGCGGACGTCCGGCATTGAATATGGAGGTCAAGATATTGAGCAACGACCCCGAGAAGAATCCCGGCGAGATTATTGTTCGCGGTCCTAATGTAATGTTGGGATATTACAAGAATGAGGAGGCTACCGCTCAGGCGCTGGACAGCGAGGGCTGGTATCATACAGGAGACTTAGGCGTAATAGACAGCGATGGCTTTGTGTTCATCAAGGGACGTTGCAAGAATATGCTTCTCGCAGCCAATGGCCAAAATATATATCCCGAGGAGATTGAGGCTCGCTTGAATGAACTTCCTTTTGTGGGTGAGTCGCTGGTTATTCAAGAGGGTGAGAAATTCGTTGGTCTTGTATATCCCGACCCTGATGCTGTTAAGGCCGAAGGACTCGATGAGGCCGGCGTTGTTGCCAAGATGGAGGAGGTTCGTAAGATGCTCAATCAGCAGATTCCTTCGTATGAGCATCTCTCTTCGATACGCATAATGAACGAGGAATTCGAAAAGACTCCAAAGAAGAGCATCAAGCGTTACCTTTATCAGTAAAGCTATTGCTATAATGAACAAAAAAAGTGAACCGTGCGTGGTTCACTTTTTTATTTGTAGTATCCTCCTATTTATGTGCCGGACCAAAAATGTCGGAGCCTATTCTTATGTGTGTGCTGCCGGCCTCAATGGCAATCTTGTGATCGTCGCTCATTCCTGCCGAGAAAATGTCGAAGCGGTCGTCTGACGTAAAATGCTTCTCCTTAATCTCATCGAAGAGAGCCTTTACGCTGTTGAACTCATTGGCAATTTGCTGATTGTCGTCGGTGTTGCTTGCCATACACATAAGGCCTCTTATTTCGATGTTCTTTAGCTTACGCCACTCGTCGCTGTCGAGCAGTGCGCGGCATTCGTTAGGAGAAAATCCGAATTTTGTCTCCTCCTGTGCAATGTGAATCTGCAGCAGACAGGGGATTGTGCGTCCCACCTTTTCTCCTTGCTTGTTAATCTCTTGCAGCAGCTTAAAGCTATCGACGCTGTGTATAAGATGAATGAACGGAGCAATATATTTTATCTTGTTGCTCTGCAGATGCCCTATGAAATGCCAACGTATGTCCGACGGCAGTTCCTGAAATTTTGTTTTAAGGTCCTGAGCCTTGCTCTCTCCAAAGTCGCGCTGTCCTACCGAGTAGGCAATCTCCACAGCTTCTTTGGGGTGATATTTGGATACGGCGATGAGCGTTACTCCTTGTGGGAGCGACGCTCTTATATGCTCTATATTTTCGGCTATATTAACCCTCATAAGGGAAAATGTCTACAATTGGGCTTTCGTTTACTGCTGCAAGCTCGTAGTCCATCACAGAGTCCTCCATATGCTTTGTGAGGCGTTTGACGGCGCCTGCAACATCCTCGGCCTTGACAAGAATGATGACAGAGGTCTTTTTCTCTTTTGCGCTAACCTCGTCGATGGTGCGCATTACAATCTTGCATTTGAACCATTTGTCGGCATTCTCCTCGTCGCAATTAACAAGCTCGTTGTATTTTGTACGTTCCATCTTGTTAATGTCGAACGAGCCTGTTACCTGAGGCTGTAGCTCCATTGTGATTCGTTTCTCTACCTCGGTAAAGGTAAAGCCCTGTGTCAAATAAACCTCATTTACCTTTGTGTTGAGACCCTTTTCGCCGGGGCGCTCGTATGTTACCTTACATTCAATCCAACTGAGTGTCATTTTATTTTTATGTTTTAATGTTTTATTTTTTGCAACCGCGAAGATAGTAAATGAAAATTGTTCTTTCTCATTTTTTTGCGGAAAAACTATTCGCGTTACATAAATAGTTATAAAAATGTAGCAGGGCTATAGCTTGTTGCGGTGTATGGAGTAGCGGCGACGGTGATTCCTGCCTTTTATTTTTTCTTGTGTCTCGTTGTCCAATTTAAAATCCCTCTCTCTTCTTGTGAGCAGCTCACGGCGATAGTGATTCCAATCATTTATGGTGCGTCGTGCTACGCCACTCTCTATTGCGGCTCTTGCTACGGCACTGCTTACCTCTGTAATAAGACGCGGGTCGCCGGGATGGGGAATGATGTTCTCTTTGCCGAACCTCTCTTTTCTGTTGCCTGCCTGCTCTGTGGTGCGTGCAACGGTTGCTATGGCATCTATTGCTGCCTGTTCCATTGCGTCGTTTATTGTTGTTGCAAGAACATCCAATGCTCCGCGAAAAAGATAAGGGAATGCCAATACATTGTTTATTTGGTTGGGATAGTCGCTGCGTCCGGTGGCGACAATGGCGTCGGGGCGCAATAAGAGTGCTATATTATAGTCAATCTCCGGCGTTGGATTCGACAGGGCGAATATTATTGGTGTATCGGCCATTCTTGAGATACTGTCGGAGGTGAGTATATTGCCTACCGATAGCCCTATAAAGGCATCGGCGCCGTTGAGAGCCTCGGCAAGAGTGCTTGCACGACTCTCTGTGGCAAACTCCTTTTTTGCTTCTGTAAGGTCGTTGCGGCGTGTGGTTATTGCTCCGCGGCTGTCGAACATAATGATATTCTCTTTTGCGGCGCCACGCTTGGTGAGTATGCGGACGGTAGAGATTGCTGCGGCTCCTGCTCCGCTTATCACTATGCGAATGTCGGCAATATTCTTATTTGCAATATGGAGCGCATTGGTGAGTGCCGCCGCTACGGCAACGGCTGTGCCGTGCTGGTCGTCGTGCATCACAGGTATTCCCAACAGGGTGCGCAGACGATTCTCTATATAGAAACATTCGGGCGCTTTAATGTCCTCGAGATTTATTGCTCCGAATGTTGGTGCCATTGCCTGCACAATGTCAATGAGCTTGTCGGGCTCCTCCTCGGCAATCTCAATGTCAAAGGCGTCAATGTCGGCATATACTTTAAAGAGCATAGCCTTTCCCTCCATCACAGGCTTTGAGGCAAGCGCCCCTCTGTTGCCTAATCCCAGCAGTGAGCTGCCGTTGGATATTACTGCTACAAGGTTGCCCTTGTTGGTATATTTGTAGGCGTTCCACCTATCCTTGCTTATACCCTTTGCCGGTGCGGCTACTCCCGGAGAGTAGGCAAGCGCAAGCTTTTCGGCTGTTTTATAGGGCTTTGTAGGGACAATCTCCGTTTTTCCGGGGCGTTTCGAACTATGATACTTCAGCGCCTCATAATCAATATCCTTTGACATAATCGTTTTTTATAATCAACATATCAGCCTGTCTCTTTGTTGCTGCCCGACAATTAAATAAGGTTATAGATTTTATCCTATTTTGTATTTATTTGAATAATCGCTATATTCGCATCCTAAATATTGATACTATGGAGAATTTTCTTGAATTACTGAAAAATAGACGCAGTTGCCGTCGCTTCACCGATGAGCCTGTATCGCAGGAGTCGGTTGCCAATATTATGCGCGCAGCGCTTATGTCACCGTCGGGACACAGAATAAACCCCTGGGAGTTTGTGCTTGTCGAAAATAAGGAGACTCTGCGCCAATTGTCGGTGAGCAAGGCTGCGGGAGCGCAGTTGCTTGATGGCGCTGCGATGGCTGTCGTGGTTATTGCCGATACAGATAAGACCGACGTATGGGTAGAGGATTGCTCTATTGCTACGATTCTTATGCAGCTTGCTGCCGAAGAGGAGGGATTAGGATCTTGTTGGGTGCAGATTCGTTTGCGTAAGGATGCCGATGGCGGTTCGTCCGAGGAGAATGTTCGGGCTTTGCTTGGGCTGCCTGCGAACTACGCTGTTCTCTCTATTGTGGCTATAGGACACAAAGAGCGTGATAGCAAGCCCTTTGACGAGGAGAAGATGCAGTGGGAAAAGCTACATATTGAGCGCTTTGGTGAAAAGTAGACGTATAGCAATTATAGGTGCTGGAAATGTCGCAGCATCGTTGGCTCCGGCGTTTCTTTCTGCGGGATTCACAGTCGTTGCAGTTTGGAGCCGTAGTGAGGAGTCGGCGCGTTTGCTTGGTAAGAAGATTGGCTCGCCCTCTTTTACCGATATTGACTCGTTGCCTGACGCGGATATTGTGATAGTATCGGTTACCGACAATGCTTTGTCGTCGGTTGCCGCGGCTGTTGCCAATAGGTTTAAGGAAGCTCTTGTTCTGCATACGGCAGGCTCGTTGCCTATGGCTCTGTTGCGTGAGGCTGGTTGCAGCCGTTACGGTGTCTTTTATCCTATGCAGACATTCAGCAAAAGCCGACCGGTGGATTTTTCTACAGTCTCGCTCTTTGTTGAGGGCTGCTGCGAAGAGGCTACAGTAGAGGCCGAGGATATTGCGCTCAGCATAGGCGCAAGAGTCTATCGTGCAACAAGCGAGCAGCGCCGCTTTCTGCATCTTGCTGCGGTGTTTGTCTGCAACTTTTCCAATGCCTTGTATGCTATGGCTGCCGAACTGCTTGAGCGCAACGGACTCCCTTTCGAGGCAATGCTTCCGCTTATCGACGAGACAGCGGCAAAGGTCCATCAGCTATCGCCGCGCGATGCACAGACAGGGCCTGCCCGCCGCGGAGATACTGTTGTGATGCAACGTCAGCGTGAGCTTCTCGATGGGACATTGCTCGAGGCATACAATCTTTTGAGCGAATATATTCAAAATACAAAATATGATAAATTATAATCTCGATAAAATAAAAGCTGTTGTCTTTGATGTTGATGGTGTCCTCAGCAGCTCTACCGTGCCGATGAGTGCGACAGGCGAGCCTCTGCGTACAGTGAATATCAAAGATGGTTACGCTCTGCAATTGGCGGTGAAGAGTGGGCTGCACGTTGCAATAATTACCGGCGCACGCTCCGAGGCAATAAAGGTGCGTTACAATGGGCTGGGTGTTACCGATATTTATATTGGAGCATCCATCAAACGCGACTGCTTCGAGGAACTGTTGCTTATGTATGAGCTGCACCCCGAAGAGGTTCTCTATATGGGCGATGATATTCCTGATTATGAGGTGATGCTGATGTGTGGATTACCTTGTGCTCCAGCCGATGCTGCAGTTGAGATAAAGGAGATTTCTAAATATATCTCTCCGATGTGCGGCGGCAAGGGTTGCGTGCGCGACGTAATTGAGCAGGTGATGCGTGCGCAGGGAAAATGGTTGGACGAATCGACAGCTTTTGGCTGGTAATTTTTGTATATGCTTGATAATTTAGAAAAATATAAGATAGTGCTTGCGTCGGCCTCTCCGCGTCGTCGTGAACTGTTGGGAGGTATCGATGTTTCTTTCGAGGTAAAGGTTCTTCCCGACGTTGATGAATCGTTTCCTGCTGAATTGCAGGCTGGGGAGATTCCTCTTTATATATCAAAGGTAAAGGCTGATGCCTATCGTGCTCTTATGGCCGATGATGAGCTTGTAATAACTGCTGATACTATTGTGTGGCTCGATGGTAAGGCTCTGGGTAAGCCTCGCGACGAAGAGGAGGCACGACAGATGATTCGTAATATGTCGGGTAAGACACACTCGGTGTTTACTGGCGTTACAATAACAACAAAAAAGGAGCAGAGGAACTTTGTTGCACAATCCAATGTGCGCTTCTCGAACCTTTTGGATTGTGAAATTGATTATTATATTACCCGATACAAGCCAATGGACAAGGCTGGCTCATACGGTGTGCAGGAGTGGATAGGCTTTATAGGCATAGAGAATATCGAGGGCTCCTATTTTAATGTGATGGGCCTGCCCGTGCAGCGTCTTTATAGCGAGCTTAAGAGCATTCAGCCATTGGAGGGTTAATGTTTTTTTGTAGAATTGTGGCGGTATGAGAATTTTTGAAAATCTGACAGAGCTTATCGGTTCTACGCCTCTTGTGAGGCTATCGCGTTACGCCGATGCTAAAGGATTATTGTCGGCACCTATTGCCAAGCTCGAATATTTTAATCCGGGAGGCAGCGTAAAGGACCGCGCGGCATTGTCGATGATAGAGGATGCCGAGCGTCGCGGAATATTGCAGCCGGGTGCTACTGTGGTAGAGCCTACGAGTGGAAATACCGGCATAGGGCTTGCAATGGTCTGCTCGGTGAAGGGTTATAAGCTAATTCTTACTATGCCCGATTCTATGAGCTGCGAGCGTATAGCACTGCTGCGTGCCTATGGTACACGTGTGGAACTTACCGCCGGGGCAAAGGGAATGCGTGGCGCTATAGAGCGTGCGCAACTATTGCTCGACGAGATTCCCGGCTCGATAATGCTGCAACAATTCGAGAATAAGGCCAATAGTCGCGCCCATCATCTTACTACTGCCGAGGAAATATGGAGAGACACGCAGGGTGGGGTAGATATTTTTGTATCGGCGGTGGGAACGGGCGGAACGATAAGCGGCACTGCCCGCCGTCTTAAGGAACTTAATGCTGCGGTTAGAGTGGTGGCGGTTGAGCCTGCCGACTCTCCTGTGCTGTCGGGTGGAAAAAGCGGTACGCACCGTTTGCAAGGAATAGGCGCGGGCTTTGTCCCGGCAATATACGATGCCTCGGTGGTCGATGAAATTATTCCCGTAGCATACGACGATGCGGTAGATGCTGCTCGCACGCTGGCTGTAAAAGAGGGGCTTCTTGTGGGCTTTTCTTCGGGTGCTGCGCTTGTGGCAGCCTCGCGATTGGCCGCAAAAGAAGAGAATATAGGAAAGAGAATTATTGTGTTGCTGCCCGACGGCGGTGAACGTTATCTCTCTACCGAACTTTTTGAAAATAGATAGACTATGAATGATAAGGATATATCAAAGGTGTTTGCCCGCACAGTGGAGAGCCTTTTGACAGATGATAGCAACGGCAAGATGCCATATTGCCGCCGACACGGAGAGACAATGCCTTCGGGCGAGGTACTCAAAGAGGTTGTAGAGCTTGTACGCGCGGTGATATTCCCCGGATATTTTGGCGATTCTACTCTTAGTGACTACACTATGGGTTATCGTGCGGGAGTGATGATAGAGCGCATATATGAACTGCTGTGCAAGCAGATTGAGGCGGGACTCTCTTTTGGAACAACGGTAATTGATAATCCGTCGGAGCGTGCCGTAGAGATTGCATTGGAGTTTGTCGATTATCTGCCGCAGTTGCGCTCGGCGCTTGCTCTCGACGTTGAGGCTGCCTACAATGGCGACCCTGCCGCAACAGGCTTTGGAGAGATTATAAGCTGTTATCCGGTGGTTAAGGCAATGTGTAACTACCGTATGGCGCATAAGCTCCACGAGTCGGGAGTGCCTTTAATCCCACGTATCATCACCGAACTTGCCCACTGCGAGACAGGAATAGATATTCATCCAGGAGCAAAGATAGGACGCTGCTTTACAATAGACCACGGAACGGGTGTTGTCATTGGAGAGACCTGCATCATTGGCGACAATGTGAAAATATATCAGGGAGTAACGTTGGGAGCAAAGAGTTTCCCGCTCGACGCCGATGGTAATCCCATAAAAGGTATTCCCCGTCATCCAATTCTTGAGGATAATGTCATTGTGTATAGTAACGCAACAATATTGGGACGCATTACAATAGGCCGTAACGCTGTAATCGGTGCCAATATATGGATTACAGAGAGTGTTCCCGAAGGAGCGTGGATTGTGAAACGAGACTGATATATTCTTTTTTAGTCAAATAACAGAGAATTTTTGATTTTTGCGTAAAATTTTATGCAAATAGTTGCGTAAGTATATAAACTTTACATATATTTGCATCGAAAGCAAACAAAAAGTCAAATGAAAATAATGCGCACACATCATCGCCATCATCATATTCCTTTTATAAAATAGAAGGGGCGATTATCTGTGTCTACATAAATTTAAGGTATGAACGGAGACCAATCCTTCAAGGTGGGTTTCCGTTTTTTAATTTAATGAATAAGAAAAAAACAATAATATGCTTAGAATTGCAATACAGACAAAAGGACGCTTGAATGAACAGAGCTTGGACCTGTTGCGTGAGGCGGGCGTTACAATAAAAGAGGAGAAGAGAAAATTCCTTATGCGTGCATCGGATTTCCCGGTGGAGATACTGTTCCTTCGCGACGATGATATTCCTCAGACGGTGGCAATGGGTGCTGCCGATCTTGGTATCGTAGGATACAACGAGGTTGCCGAGCGTGGATATGATGTTGAGATTATGAAGAAGCTGGGCTTTGGTGGCTGTAGAATATCGTTGGCTATTCCAAAGAGCGACAAATACGATGGACTATCCTATTTCAATGGCAAGCGCATTGCAACCTCTTATCCTAATGTGTTGAAAAGGTTTTTTGATGAGAATGGGGTAGAGGCACAGATTCATACAATCACAGGCTCGGTGGAGATTGCTCCTGCAGCTGGTCTTGCCGATGCTATCTTTGACATTGTATCGTCGGGTGGCACTCTTATTTCCAATGGTCTTGTTGAGGTTGAGCAGGTACTGCAGTCCGAGGCTGTTCTCATTGGTACACCGGGGCTGTCGGAGGAGAAGATGGCTGTTGCGCGTCAGTTAATCTCGCGATTCGAATCGGTGCTCAAGGGAGTAGGAAAGAAATATCTGCTTATGAACCTGCCTGTAGCTGCACTCGATGAAGCTGTTACCATTCTGCCGGCGATGCGTAGTCCGACAGTCATTCCTTTGGCGCAGAAAGAGTGGTGCTCTTTGCAGACTGTTGTTGATGAAAAGGATTTGTGGAGTATCATTGAGAGACTGAAGGCTATAGGTGCCGAGGGTATTCTAGTGCTTACTCTCGACAAGGTTGTACTGTAATTTCTACTACAATGATTAAAAGATATATAAATCCCGGGCGTAGCGAATGGGCTGCATTGGTGGAGCGCTCTCTTCCCGATGATTCTATCGTCGAGGAGCGTGTGGTTAATATTATAAATGAGG
Source organism: Bacteroidaceae bacterium (assembly GCA_017546635.1). Taxonomy (GTDB): domain Bacteria; phylum Bacteroidota; class Bacteroidia; order Bacteroidales; family Bacteroidaceae; genus HGM04593. Next base: position 14,480 of record JAFYSC010000111.1, read on the forward strand.
TTCGCGAGGGTGGCGATGAGGCTATTCGCTCTCTTGTCCGTAATATCGATGGCGTTGAGCTTGCCTCGCTTGAGGTAACTGAAGAGGAGCGCAGAGAGGCTTTTGATCTTGTACCGCAAGAACTTAAGGATGCAATATCAAAGGCTGTGCGCAATATTACTCTCTTTCATATGGCGCAACGCTTTGAGCCGGTGCGCGTAGAGACTGCTCCGGGTGTTCTTTGCATTCAGCGTGCCGTTCCAATTCGTAGGGTGGGACTTTATGCTCCCGGAGGAACCGCGCCTCTCTTTTCGACAGTGCTTATGCTTGCAGCGCCTGCAAAGGTTGCCGGTTGCGACGAGGTAATATTGTGTACTCCGGTGAATAAGGAGGGAAAGGTGCATCCTGCTGTACTTTATGCTGCAATGATATGTGGTGTACACAGAATATTCAAGGTGGGTGGTGCGCAGGCTGTTGCCGCAATGGCATACGGTACCGAAACAATTCCTGCTGTGGATAAGATTTTCGGCCCTGGTAACAGATACGTCACAAAGGCAAAGGAGATTGTCAGCCGCAGGGTGGCAATTGATATGCCGGCGGGTCCCTCGGAGGTGCTTGTGATGGCCGACGAGTGTGCTGTCCCCGCTTTTGTTGCCAGCGATCTTTTGTCGCAGGCTGAGCACGGAGCCGACTCACAGGCTGTTCTTGTCTGCTCGAGCGAGGAAATTGCCGATGCAGTGTGTGAGCAGGTAGAGAGACAATTGGCTCAATTGGAACGTAAGGAGATTGCTGTAAAGGCACTATCTAACAGCCGAGTGATAGTAATACCCGACAATGATACTCGTATAGAATTTGTGAATATGTATGCTCCCGAGCATCTTATAATATCGACCAATGACCCTTGGGGCGTGTCGGCGCGTATAACAGCGGCGGGTAGCGTGTTTGTGGGTAACTACACTCCCGAGAGTGCCGGAGACTATGCATCGGGAACCAACCATACATTGCCGACGTCGGGGTGGGCACGCTCTCATAGTGGAGTGAATCTCGACAGCTTTATACGCAAGATAACCTATCAGGAGATTACCGAGGAGGGCATTGAGGCGTTGAGCCGTATAATAATACCTATGGCCGAGGCAGAGGGACTCGATGCTCACGCAAAGGCTGCTGCAATAAGAGTAAAAGGTAACGGTTAGCAAATAGTACTATGGATATTGAAAGTGTAATGCGTCTTGTGCGCAAAAATATAGCATCGCTTGCTCCCTATTCTACGGCGCGCGACGAGTATAAAGGTGAGCTTGGCGTTTTTCTCGATGCAAACGAGAATCCTTTTGAGAATGGGTATAATCGTTACCCCGACCCTCGTCAGAGTGCGCTCAAAGAGATTCTCTCCAAAATAAAGGGAGTGTCGCCCAAGCGAATGTTTATTGGTAACGGTAGCGACGAGGCCATTGACCTATGCTATCGTATATTCTGCGAGCCTCGTGTGGATAATGCAGTGATGATTGCTCCCTCGTATGGAATGTATCGCGTGGCTGCCGATATTAACGACATTGAGGTTCGTGAGGTGCGTTTGGGCAACGATTTTCAGTTGCCGGTCGATGAACTGCTCGCAGCCTGCGACCAGAATACAAAATTACTCTTCCTTTGCTCGCCCAACAATCCTACGGGCAACAGCCTGCCTATAGAGCAGATGCGTTGGTTGCTGGAGTGTTTCGGCGGAGTGGTTGTTGTCGATGAGGCTTATATCGATTTTGCATCGCAGCCGAGTATGCTCTCGCTGCTCGATGAGTATAAGAATCTTATTGTGCTGCAGACATTGTCTAAGGCCTATGGCCTTGCTGCATTACGTCTGGGACTTGCCTTTGCCGACGAAAAGATTATGGCGCTCTTTGCCAATGTGAAATATCCCTATAATATAAATCTAGCAGGAATGGAGCAGGCTGCAAAATTGTTGCAGCGCAATGTGAAAGAGGAGATTGAACTTGTGAAAAGCGAGCGTAAGCGTGTGGCCGACTCTTTATCGGCAATGTCTTGCGTTAGGAGAGTCTACCCCTCGGATGCTAACTTTCTGCTTGTAAAGGTTGATGATGCTCCTGCAATGTACAATCGCCTCATTGAGCATAAGGTCATTGTGCGCGACCGTTCGCGTGTGCCCGGCTGCGAGAATTGCTTGCGAATAACAATAGGTACACCCGAGGAGAATGATAGAATGTTGAATATAATAGCGTCGGAAAAATGAAAAAGGCTTTATTCATAGACCGTGACGGAACAATTATAGTTGAGCCTCCTGTTACGGAGCAGGTGGACACGCTGGAGCAACTGGAGTTTCTTCCGGGTGCAATAGGTGCTCTCTCTTCAATTGCAGGGCTCGATTTTGAACTTGTGCTTGCCAGCAATCAAGATGGATTGGGGGGAGAGGGCTATCCTCAGGAACGCTTCGATATTATACACAATAAAATGTTGCAGACGCTTGCCGGCGAGGGAGTATCGTTTGACGAGCAGCTTATAGATAATCATTTCCCGGCGGACAATAACCCTAACCGCAAGCCCGGAATAGGAATGTTCGGGAAATATCTCTCGGGGGATTACTCTCTCGATGAGTGCTTTGTTATTGGCGACAGATTGACCGACGTTGAGCTTGCAAAAAATCTGGGGGCAAAGGCTATTCTTTATACTGCTGATGCTGCGCGCATAGAGCAGTTGAAAGCATTGCCTTATGCTGACGTCTGTGCGCTTGTTACTGACAGTTGGCGTGAGATTGCCGAATTCCTGCGCAGTGCCGAGCGTAGGGCTACAGTGGTGCGTAACACCAATGAGACACAGATTGAGATTACAATAGACCTTGACGGAAAGGGATCTTCGTCGGTGGATACAGGACTCAATTTCTTCAATCATATGCTCGACCAGATAGTTCACCACGCTGGAGTATCGCTTGCCATAAAGGCAAAGGGTGACCTTGCCGTAGACGAGCATCACACAATGGAGGATGTTGCCATTGTGCTTGGCACGGCTATAAAAAAGGCGTTGGGCGACAAACGAGGAATAGGACGCTACGGCTTTGTGCTTCCTATGGACGAGAGCCGTGCAATGGTGCTCATTGACTTTGGCGGAAGAATAGATTTTGATTGGGACGTGCAGTTTACCCGAGAATATGTGGGTGACGTGCCTACAGAAATGTTCGGCCACTTTTTCAAGGCATTGGGAGCGGCGATGAACTGTAATTTGCATATAGTGGCAAAGGGCGAGAATAACCATCATATTGCCGAGGGTGTATTCAAGGCTTTTGCGCGTGCGTTGCGTATGGCTGTCAAGCGCGAGCCGTTCAGTTACGAACTTCCTAGCAGCAAAGGTGTATTATGATTGCTATTATAGACTACGATACAGGAAATTTACGCTCTGTATGTAATGCATTGGAGCGTATCGGAGCAGAATATTGCGTTACCGACAATATAGATATTATAAAAAGTGCCGATAAGGTGCTGCTGCCCGGAGTTGGAGAGGCATCGTCGGCAATGAATGAGTTGCAGAAGAGAGGGCTGTGTGACGTGATAAAGAACCTTACCTCTCCGGTACTTGGAATATGTATAGGAATGCAGCTTATGTGCCGTCATAGCGAGGAGGGCAATGTCGATTGTCTGGGTATCTTCGATACAGACGTTCGTCGCTTTGTGCCAGATGCGTCGAAGGGGGTAAAGGTGCCTCATATGGGCTGGAACGAGATACGTAATTTGCAGACTCCACTTTTCGATGGGATAGAGGAGGGTGCTTTTGTCTATTTTGTACACTCTTTTGCTCCCGATATTTGCGACGATACTATTGCTTTGTCGTGCAACGGACGTGAGTTTACAGCGGCTCTCTCTAAAGGAAATTTCTATGCTACACAGTTTCACCCCGAGAAGAGCGGTGATATTGGAGAACAGATACTAAAGAATTTTATTGCATTATGATAGAGATAATACCTGCCATCGACCTTATCGACGGCCGTTGTGTGCGTCTGACACAGGGCGATTATGCACAGACAAAAGTTTATGATGCCAACCCTCTTGATATGGCAAAGCGTTACGCCGACAGTGGTGTGCGCCGTCTGCACGTGGTAGACCTTGATGGCGCAAAGGCAAAGGAGCCCTGCAATCTGAAGGTGCTTGAGAGATTGGCTAATGCAACGTCACTCGATATTGAGTGGGGCGGTGGAATAAAGAGTGGCGATGCGTTGCGTCAGGCTATTGATGCCGGAGCTAACCGCGTTATATGTGGCAGCGTGGCTGTCGATAATAAAGAATTGTTTGCCTCTTGGTTGCAGCAGTATGGTGCGCAAAGAGTTATTCTTGGTGCCGATGTTCGCGACGGAAAGGTTTCTACTCACGGCTGGTTGAAAGATGGCGGAGTAGGGGTTAATGAGCTTATCGAGGAGTTTCTTCCTTTTGGATTGTCGCAGCTTATATGTACCGATATTTCAAAGGATGGAATGTTGCAGGGCCCTAACTTTACATTATATACTCAGCTTCAGGAGCGTTATCCTTTGGTAGATGTTACTCTTAGCGGAGGAATAAGCTCTATGGCCGATATTGAGTATGCCGATAAATTGGGCATACGTGCCGCTATTGTCGGTAAGGCTATTTATGAGGGGCATATAACTTTAAAGAATTTGGAAGAATGGTTGCTAAAAGAATAATACCTTGTCTCGACGTAAAGGATGGTCGTACTGTCAAGGGAATAAATTTTGTAGGACTGCACGACGTCGGCGATGCTGTTGAGCTTGGAAAGGCGTATGCTGCTCAGGGTGCCGACGAGCTTGTCTATCTTGATATAAGCGCGACGGTGGAGGAACGTAACACTTTTACCTCTCTTGTTGAGCGTATAGCACTTAATATAAATATCCCGTTTACCGTCGGTGGCGGAATTTCTACTATCGACGATGCTGCGCGGTTGCTTGACGTAGGTGCCGATAAAATATCGATAAACAGCGCGGCCGTACGTAATCCCGGACTCATTGATGAGATTGCCCGAAAGTATGGCAGTCAGTTTGTGGTGCTTGCAATAGATGCCAAAAAGGTCGATGATAAATATCTTATAACAACGCACGGTGGACGACAGCTTACCGAACGTGAACTTTTTGCGTGGGCACGCGAAGGAGAGCAGCGCGGAGCAGGAGAGATACTCCTTACCTCTATGGACCACGATGGCACACGCGACGGCTACCCTTGCGAACTTTTCGCAAAATTGTGCAGTGAACTAAGCATTCCTGTCATTGCCTCGGGTGGAGCAGGCTCGGTAAAGGATATTGCCGATGTGCTCTCTGTTGGTTGCGCTGATGCTGCTCTTGCGGCGAGCATTTTCCATTATGGCGAAATTACAGTAGGTGAACTTAAAAGAGAATTGAAAAAGCAAGGCATTAAGGTTAGAATTTAAAAATATTAGAATATGAAATTTACTGATTTTGATTTATCAAAAAACAGCGATGGACTGCTTCCTGTTGTTGTGCAGGATAGTGCGACATTAAAGGTGCTTATGGTTGCCTATATGAATGAGGAGGCTTTTGAACAAACTGTGGCTACCGGACAGGCTACATTCTATAGCCGTAGCCGTAAGGCTATATGGAAAAAGGGTGAGACAAGCGGTAACTTTATCAATGTAGTGTCAATGTACCCCGATTGTGACAATGATACTCTTCTTATTATGGGTAAGCCTTGCGGTCCTGCGTGTCACAGAGGTACAACATCGTGTTTCGATACTCCCGACAACGAGGGCTTTGTGCGTAAGCTGCAGTCGGTAGTGCAACAGCGTCACCGTGATATGCCCGAAGGCTCTTATACCACCTATCTGTTTAATAAAGGAGTGAATAAGATTGCTCAAAAGGTTGGCGAAGAGGCTGTTGAGACTGTTATCGAGGCAATAGACGGCAACAAGGAACGCTATCTTTACGAGGCAAGCGACCTTATCTATCACCTTTTGGTGCTTAACGAGCAGATGGGATTCTCTATAAAGGATATTGAAGATGAGCTTGCATCACGACACAAATGACAGGAATAAGAATGTTTAAAAGGAAACTCTTTACGGTTATAGTGCTCTTGTTTGCAATTGTAGCTGTTGTAACCGCAATGCTGTTCCCTGTTGCTCCTGTTAAGACACTCCCCGACGCGCACTCTAATCCACTTTTGGGAATGTGGCAACAGTGCGGTTGCAGCACAAAAAGCGAGATAATGTTCAACGAGGATTTTACCGGTTTTGTATTCGACTGCGATACACTATTCTGTGAGATTCTGTGGCGTCACGATGAGTTGCTCGTCGTCGATTTCTCTTTGATTACCGATGCGTCAAGGATTACAGCCAAAGTATCGTACAATGTTGATTTTATTAACGATACTCTGCTTTTGAAGAATGTCGATAATGGAGAGTTTCTGAAATTCAATAGGGTGAACTGAATTTTCAAAATGAAATATCTGTGCACCGGCTGTCGATAGAGGGTAGCCGGTGCACTTTTTTCTGCCGGTATCATATTTTGTAGACTGTATACCGGGCACAGAACGAAGTGTATAATGTAGGGTAGAGGGTTTTGAGGGTTAATTGCTTTGATGTTCAGTGAGTTAGGTTTGTTTGGTGTGTCAACCGGCACAAAACGAAGCGTTTACATTGGTTTAATTTCGGTTTAATTTTGATTGCATAAACGGAGGCGCAGGTTTGCGTTTGGTTTACATCTATAAGGCTGTGGGTTTGCACCTGCGGCCTTTTTTGTGTGCATACGGTAAAACCCTTGTACGGAGCGGTTTGAACGCGATTTTGGGGCTTTTATGGGCTTCCTGGGGGATGTGTTGGAATGGAGTTCTAATGGGCTTTGAATGGCGGTTGAAGTGGGGGAGGGTAGGAGGGTGAAAAATGCACGATTTTGGCATTGGGGTTACGCTTGGGGTTACAGTTAGGGGTTACACTTTGAAAAAATAGGGGTTACACATTCGGGGATTTTGCGGTACTTGGCAAGGGGGGGGAACTTACCATTTTGAAATAGTAGAGTGGGGGAAACTGCCTATTTGAGACATTGGTTTTGATGTACGAACCATGTGAAAACCCTGTTAGAATGCGGTTCTTACGGGGTTTGACGTCTTTTTGAGGGGGTACCCTACCCAAATATGGGTGTTTTGAGGGTACGGGGGGCATACGCTTCGTTACATGGAGTCCTTACCGCCAGCCCTGATGATGCGGAACTGGCTTACCCGGCATTGGCAATGGTGCCACTTGTTGCACCCGAAGCATTTTTTTGCTGTTCTCTTTCGAGTGTGGCAATGCGCTCTTTAAGGCGCCCTATTTCCTCGGCTTGTTGTGTGATCTGCGCAACTAAGTTGCCAATAACCTCACCAGATGCAGGGATAACCTCCTGTTTACTTGAGATTATTTCGGTAGTTGGCTCTTCCCTGATGCCTTTTGTCTTAAGCATCTCTCCCCTACCCATAATCAACCATTCGGAGGACAGGTTGGGGTATGTGGTCAAAATTTTGACTATCATATCACCTCCAGGTTGGCTACATAGGTTCTTACCCTTGAAATTGCTGTCAGGCAGCCCTGTGGCTTGGTAAAAATCGGTCTTTTTAATACCTTCTTCCGCTAAAAAGGTAAAAATTCTTTCTTTTATAGTTGAAATTCCCTCCATTTTTATTTTGTAGGTTGAAATTTTGTCTTACCTTTGCACCGTGTTCAAAAGAGAACAGCGCCCAAAGATACGAAAATTTGGCGACTTAGAAGAATATTATAACCAATAAATAAGTAAGACGATGACACAGTACATTCATGTAACAAAGGAAGTGCGCGAAAAACTGATGAAGATTTTCGGTTGCACAGAGCGTATGGTGTTCTACGCACTGCAGTTTGATAAGGAGAGAGGCAACTCGGAACTGGCGAAGCGCATTAGAATGGCGGCTTTTGAGAATAGAGGCATTCTGATGAACGTGGTGCCTGCCGGTGAGACCTTGCACGACCACGATGGTTATATGCGCCAGTATTTGCCAAATGGTGCAATTTTGGAATTTGGTAAGACACCAGAGACCAAGGGCGGTGCTGTATTCTTCCGTGGTGAGAAGGTAAGACACTATGACGAGGTTATAGCGAGTGAGATTATAGACATCCAGAACTGGGCGATGACTTTGAGATAAGGAGGGCGCTATGGAATACTACGGTAATACACTTTGCATTTCGGCACGCGAGCTTATAGACGGCGGCATTATGACGACCCCGAACTATAAGCAGCTCGCTGCACGTGGTCGCATCGAGGTGGTACGCCGTGGTGGTAGATGTGGTTATGCGTTGGTGTCTGTGAGTAGTTTGCCTGATACATTCAAGGACAAGGTGAAAGCCTTATACCCGGACCCATCGCTTGAGGTGCTGCTTGCCTGGCTCGATGCGAACTATGAGATTGACCAGGCTGCCGTGGCTTATTTTGCCGACTGGAGAAACAAGAGCGGACATGACCACGCCACAGATGCCCACGTTGCCGAGTATGTTGCCAACGCCAGTGTGCTGAATGCTTGCATTCGCCTATACAACAATGCCAAGGCTATACACAAGACTATGGGCATGAAGTATGACTGGTCTATGATGTCGCAAGCCGTGGAAGGCTACAGGATGAAGACCGGCCACACCCTGCCGACAAGTATGCTACGTTTCCGCAAGAAGGTAAACGAGTACCAGGCAGAGGGCTATGCTTGCCTTATCAGTGGCAAGTTCGGCAACCAGAGCCGCCGTAAGGTGGACCACAAGACCGAGCGTCTTATCCTATCGATAGCGGTGCTGCCCAACAAGCCTTTCAACACCAGCGTGTGGGAGATGTACAACTCTTTCGTATGTGGAGAGCTGGAGGTTTGGGACTATGAGACAGGCGAACTATTGAACGCTGACGAGTGGATTGACAAGAACGGTGAACCGATGTCACTGAGCGAAAGCACCATCACGAACTACTTGAATATGCCAAAGAACCGTGTGCTGATAGAACAAAAACAGATGTCGTACACCACCTTTATGCACGAGCAGATGCCACACGTTCACCGTCATGCTCCTGAGTTCTCATTCTCGAAAGTATCATTCGATGACCGCGACCTTCCCCGTAAACTTGCAGACACGAAGATCCGCCCGAAAGCATACTACGCTTACGATGTGGCGAGCCAGTGCGTGGTGGGCTTTGCCTACAACCGCTACAAGAATGTAGACCTCGTGACTGACTGTTTCCGCTCAATGTTCCGACTGATTGAACGCAACGGCTGGGGTTGCCCGGCACAGGTGGAGGTTGAGAACCACCTTATGAGCCAATGGCGTGACAGCTTCCTCAAGGCCGGTGTGTTGTTCCCCTTCGTTCGCTTCTGTGCTCCTATGAACTCACAGGAGAAGTATGCCGAGCCTTTGAACGGTGCGAAAAAACGCTCTATCGAGCACAAGAACCACCTCGGTATCGGTCGCTTCTATGCGAAGAGCCGTGCTTACAGAACAGAGTCAAAGAAGGTGTTTGATGCGCTTAACGACACCTACGAGGACAAGCAGTACTACACCTGGGAGGAATTGATCGCAGACGATATGCGAGACATTCAGGAGTTCAACCACTCGTTGCACCCCAACCAGAAGAAGTACCCGGGTATGACACGCTGGCAAGTGCTTGAGGCAAATATGAACCCGACCCTTCAGACAATGGACAAATCGGTATGGGCACGCTTCATTGGTGAGAGAGTATCGACAACCATACGCCGAAACAGTTATTGCAAGGTGGCTTACAAGGATTGGTGGTTGAGCAAGACCGAGGTCATTGAGAAACTTGAGCCGAACAACTGGAAGGTGGATGCTTACTACCTGACCAACGACAAGGGCGATGTGACGGATGTGTATATCTTCCAGAACGACCGTCTGATTGACAAACTCGAGGATGTGGGTACATTCAACACTGCAGATGCTGAGCAGACCGATGAGGATAGAGAAATCTTCGTGGCACAACAGAAGAAGATTGCAGACTTCAACGGATACATAAAGAGAAATGCCATCGGCTCGGTGGGTGTTGCCCCGGTAGAACCGCCCGAGGATATATCGCTTGAGCAGCTTGAACTGCCGACATTGGCCGACGAGCCGGAAGAACTGATTACTTACCACATTCCGGGAGCATTGGAATCCCTTTAGAACAGCATAAGAACAACATTAAAATAAGTTTGAGACAATGATTACAGCAGACAACAAGAAACGGATATTGGAGGCGATAGCTGCCAACCGTACAAACTATCCGAGCGATGCGAAGCACGCTGCTTCGTTGGGTATCTCTACCTCGGTATACAGCGCCATCAAGAATGGGCAGACCGACAAGGCCCTGAGCGATGCCAACTGGATAACCATTGCACGCCGTCTGGGTGTGAACCTTAGAGGCGGTATGGAGTGGAAAGCGGCACGCACCGCGACATTCGACTTTATCACAATACAGTTGGAGGCTTGCCAGCAGAGCGGCTTGAGTGCCATCCTCTGTGATATCCCGAACATTGGCAAGACATTCACAGCACGCTACTATGTGCAGGGCCACCGTAACGCAATCTATGTGGATTGCTCCCAGGTAAAAACAAAGCTCAAACTGGTGCGTAAGATTGCCAACGAGTTTGGTGTGAATAGCAACGGCAGATATGGCGATGTTTACGAGGATCTTGTGTACTACCTCCGTTCTATTGAGACTCCTCTTATTATTCTTGACGAGGCAGGTGACCTCCAGTATGAGGCGTTCCTTGAGCTCAAGGCACTGTGGAATGCTACCGAGAGATGTTGCGCCTGGTATATGCTGGGTGCCGACGGCCTGAAGGCGAAGATTGAGCGCTCTATCGAGCACCAGAAGGTGGGCTATACCGAGATGTTGAGCCGATATGGTGACAGATACAGCAAGGTGACACCCGATGATGGCAAGGAGCGTGAGAAGTTCCTGAAGGACCAGGCTTGTGCCGTGGCCAAGGTTAACGCTCCTGCAGGTACCGATATCGCAACCCTGGTGCGCAAGACAAACGGTGGTCTGCGCCGAGTATATACCGAGATTGAGAAACTTAAAATGGCGTAACGATGGCAAAGAGAGCATACAGCCCCAAGGATGTAGCGAGTATCAACCACAAGGTGCTGCCATTTACAGGCAAGTGGAAAGAGGTATTCGGGGAGCCGGAACAGGGCGACACTTGGTTCATCATGGGGCCCAGTGCGAGCGGAAAGAGTTCCTTCGTGATGCAGCTTGCCAAGATGCTTTGTGGGTTGGGTGGCGTGCTGTATGTCTCTCTTGAGGAAGGTGTCGGCCTGTCAATGCGACAGAGACTTGAGCGTTTCAAAATGAGCGAGGTCCAAGGTGCGTTCCGTATTCTTACTGATGGCGATATCGAGGAACTGAGCAAAAGGCTTGCAAAGCCCAAAAGCGCAAAGTTCGTTATCGTGGACAGTTATCAGGAGGCCTACGATGTTGGTTGGGATTACAACCGTACTGCAGCACTTATAGACCGCTTCCCCAAGAAGACATTCATCTTCATCAGCCAGGAAGATAAAGGTAAGCCACTGGGAAAGCCGGCAATAAGATTGAAGTATAAGGCTGGTGTGAAAGTTCGTACACAAGGCTATAGAGCCTATTGCCAAGGACGCTATGCCGGACAAGTCAGTGCCTATTACAGTATTTGGGAGGAGAAGGAAGTAGAAGTTTATAATACCAAGTCAGATGGAGAAGAGACTGAAACGGAGAGCCAACCTGCTTTATAGGCTACGGAAGAAGGGCATACGGTGCAACACCAAAGCGAGAGAGATATACTTCGCCTACAACAAGGATCCAAGGAAGGTTATCCAAATAAGGCGGCTATGTAAGGAATTCAATTTTAATGTTCAATTAACAATAGAGTGAGATGAAGAAGAAAGTTTACATCAGTGGTGCGATAGCCCACTACGGAATGGATGAGAGACGAGCTACTTTTGAAGCAGCTGCTCTCCGATTGAAAGAACAGGGCTTTGAACCTGTGAACCCTTTTGAAAACGGTGTTCCTGCAGATGCCCATTGGATGGCGCACATGAAGGCGGACATTGCTTTGCTTGTAGGGTGTGATTACATCTATATGCTCAATGGCTGGGAACTCTCAAAGGGTGCGAAACTGGAGTTTGATGTGGCAAGCAGTTGCGGTATCAAGGTGATGTTTGAGGGTCAGAAGTCAAGCCGTGAATATGTGTGCTGCATCTGTGGCGAGATTCATTCAGGCTACGGGCACAACCCACACCCAGTGAAGCATGGTGGCGAGTGCTGCCCTGAGTGCAACAAACAAGTGGTTTCAATGAGAGCACAATTAGCGAAAGGAGAATAATTATGAGCAAGGATGAATTGGCGAACCTCTCATGGGAGATATTTCAAATACTACGCAAATGTGACACCCAGAGGGAGGCATTTAATCTGGTTATTGCTACAATAGGGACATTTGTTGCATCCCAGTATGAGGACAAAAACGACCAAGTTGCAGCATTAAAATTTGTCCGGAGAAATCTTGGGAATTTTATAAAAAATGTAGAGAAAGGGGCACTTGAGTAATGGCACAGGAAGTAACAAATTTTGCACGTTTTTACGCTGCGTTCAATCATCTGCCTTGCAGAGGTGACAGGGAGGAAATGAAGCGTGACCTTGTGAGGCAGTGGACTTGGAACCGTACCGAAAGCCTCCGCGAAATGACAAAGGAGGAATATGATTCCTGTTGTGATGCGATGGAGCGTATGACCGGCTACAAGGATGAGCAGAAGACCAAACGCAGTCTTTGCCTGAAGCTGATGCAGACATTGGGTATAGATACCACCGATTGGACACGTATCAACAGTTTCTGCAATGATAACCGAATAGCGGGCAAGGTGTTTGCCCGGTTGACTAATGAAGAACTCGATGCGCTTGCGACTAAACTTCGCTCCATTCAGCGCAAAGGGGGACTGAAACAGAAAAAAGAAGTTAAACCGTCGTGTGCTGCCACCTATTATATCCCATTAGGTGACGACATGGCTCAAAGCTAAATGATATGAGAAAAGTAACAACGGACTTTCTAAACAAGAAGAAAGTTGAAATTCTTGATGGGGCAATATGGTTGCCCGAAACGGAGCGAGCAGAGTTCTTTAGTGATCTCGCTGATTGGGCATACGCCCAACATGAAGCAATGTCAATCAATGACGAGTGTGAAATGCAAAACTATGAGGAGGATTAGAGATGAATATCAATGACCAGAATAAACTTGCGAAAGCCGGCTTTATGATAATCCGCAAAGATGATTATCCGCAACCACGCATAAAGATGAGTGCCGGCAGCAATGGTGGCTGGAAGACTCACACCTCATATCAAACAAAAGCAGAGCGCGACAGAGCGTTCAAGAAAATGCTTCAGGATGATAAAATTATAGAAGGTTGAACCAATAAATAGAATGATAATGAAAGAGAATTTGAAAAAGGTAGCAAAGTATTTTACCAACATTTTTTATGTGGCGTTGATAGCCCCTATCATTTTGGCCAAGACGGTAACAGACGTGGCTTTGAATCTGATGATAGCGTTTGTATATGCCATCTTGAATGACCATGAGAACGCAACCAAAGTGGTGACTGACGTAGCTGACAAATGTGAATAACCCAAAAACAACCAGTATGGAAGAGAACAAAACAACCACCGTTGAAATGACGGCTGAAGAGCAGGCGCAATTCGCTGCCTTCAAAAGAGAACAAGAGAAAAAGGCTGCTGAAGCCAAGGCGCAAGCAGAGCGCGAGTCGTACAAGAATCTTGTTGATGAGGAGATAGAACGCTCTATCCCGGTGCTGTTGAACATCAGCGAGCAAATCAAGGACGGCAAGCAGGAAGTCCTAGATAACTTCAAGGCAATCCTCGATATGAAGGGGGAACTGTTCAAGACAAAGGTCAAGGATGACCAGCGCAGCCATACCTTCACCAATAGCGAGGGCAACAAGCGCATTACGCTGGGTGTGTATGTAACCGACGGTTACCGCGACACCATGGAGGATGGAGTCACCATTGTGAAGGAGTACATCTCAAGCCTTGCCAATGATGAGAAGACCCAGGCCCTTGTAAGTATGGTGTTGAAGCTGTTGGCCCGCGATGCCAAAGGTACACTGAAGGCGAGCCGTATAATCCAGCTTCGCAAGATTGCGGAGGAGATGGGTGCGGAGGAGATGCTGAGAGGTGTAAAAATCATCGAGGAGGCATATCAGCCGGCAATCTCCAAGCAGTTCATCAGAGCGGAGATTAAGACCGAGAGCGGAATGTGGAAGCCTATCCCACTTGGAATGACAGAATCATAAACAGCAACGATATGATACAAGAAGTTGACAAACTACCGAAAATTGCCTTGTGCCGCAAATGTCGCGGCACAGGCAAGGTCCAAGACCCGGAAACTTTAGAGTACGAGGTTTGTGACCAGTGCGAGGGAAGCGGCAGGGTGACCGTCAGCGCTAAAATGATTTTAGACATACGACCATACCACCCGAAAAGTAATAATCTCTAATCAACACTGACCAATGGCCAAGAGGCGTGGAGTAAGTTATCAGAAGAGAGTGACAGACATAAATAGGATATACGATGAGCACGCGAAAAGAGGGCTTCCGAACAGGGAAATCTGGCGTCGATACGTATATCCTGTTTATGGTATATCCGAACGGACCTTCTACAATATACTGCACGCCTCGTGTGAGCCGAAGAATGAAGTACCTGAGGACGTGCAATTGTTTTTTGATTTCGACTATGGCGACAAGTGACATGACGCGGATTATCCGCAACATATTCAAGGATATCAGACTGGAGTTATCGGATGAGTTTGACCGCAATTTTGAGCGGCAAGGCTTCTTCTCGGAAGCGTGGCAGAGGCGCAAGAGCCCGACTCGTCCCGGTGGCTCCATTTTGATTGATACCGGCAAGCTCCGCAGGAGTATCCACAGCCGGTCCACTGATAACAGCATCACGTTCTACTCTGACCTTCCTTATGCCGAGATACACAACGATGGTGGTGAGATAACCGTGACGGAGAAGATGAAGCGTTTCTTTTGGGCCAAGTATTATGCAACCACAGGCTCATTCGGGCGCAAGAAGAACGGAGAACTGAGGAAGGACAAACGCACCGTACAGTTGAGCGGTGAGGCTGAGTTCTGGAAGCACATGGCCTTGATGAGGGTTGGCAGTAAAATCACAATACCACGTCGGCAGTTCCTGGGCTACTCGCCCGAAGTGGAAAAGGCTGTCCGTGAGATTGTGGAAGAGAATTTGGAGGAGTATTTCAAAAGTGATTTCAAGTTATGAGAAAAGAGTTGTACAAAGTCCTATGTGACCGACTGAAAAGCATAGGCGAGATAAAGCACATCGACTTGTGGAACCGCAATGTCGAGTTCATTGAGCAGGAGGCTCTATGGGAACGCCCTGCAGTATTCATTGAGATATGCCCGATTACCTGGGAACCCAAGGTGGGGAGTAATGCGATGCGAGGTGCCGGGCTTGTGAAGCTGCACATTGTGACGGATTGGAAAGGTTCTGCAGCAGATGGCAGTCCGTATCAGGAAGAATCCCTATCGGTGTTTGACTATTCGCGGAAGATACAAGAGTGTATCGATGGACTTACCGGGGAGAGGTTCCACAGCCTACATTTGGCCGAAACCCATACCAATCATGACCACGAGGAGATTGTGGAGAGTATTGAAGTCTATAAGTTGCGCTGTGTGCGCACCAGATAGCCTGTATTCAAACGAAAAGAGCGTCCTTAGCACTTGCTTTGGACGCTCTTTTTATGTCGTTAGAACGGCGTTTTAATGCCGTTAGGCCGCAATGCGATATTCATCCTCCCTCTGGGTGTAGAACATCATGTCGGTATAGTGAGCATGGTAGTTCATGGTGGCATTGAACTCTACCTTTCGGCAGTTCTTGAAGGGGTTGCCCACAGTGGGGTTCTTGCCGAGCCAATCACAAAGCTCGATGATGGATGATTTGTTCGAAGTGAAGTATATGAACTGGTGCCCGGACAAGATGGTGAGTACATCGAGGTAGTCGGCCAACTTCCAGTACATGCTGTATGTGCCTACCTCGGTACTCAAGTACGGAGGGTCGACCAGGAATACCACATTCGGAGTATCCTTGTATTGCTTGAATACCTCTTTGTAGTCAGCCGATACGATGGTGATACCCTCAAGATAGTCCTCTGATGATGGGTAGTCGGCTTTTCGAATATTGTTGTATAAAGCCTCCTTCTTCATTTCGGGTATGCTCAATTTGTACTTCATCGAGAACATCAGAGCTGAGGATATGGTGATGAAGTCGATGTATCCATACTCTCGCTCTTCCTGTTCCAGACGGGCAAATATGAGGTCTCGCTTTTCCCCTTTGATGCAGCTGGGCTTCGGCATTTCGCCCACGATGGCTCGCAGGTCAGCGAGTAGGAAATTGGTTCGGGGTATGTTCTCCAGGCGATGGCGGTAGTTGTCGAAGTCGTTATATACTACAGTGGCATTTGGCTTTTGGCACTTGGCGATGTGCGACAATAATC
Organism: Bacteroidaceae bacterium; assembly: GCA_017546635.1. Lineage (GTDB taxonomy): Bacteria > Bacteroidota > Bacteroidia > Bacteroidales > Bacteroidaceae > HGM04593. Next base: position 30,979 of record JAFYSC010000111.1, read on the forward strand.
CAGAACCACCGAACAGATCCACGAAGACGGTATCCTCGGGATATTGCTCGAGCACCTTGATGAACTCGCGTGCGAACATACGCTTTTGCCCCACGAATGGCAGAGGGGCGGACAGATAGTTTTTTTTCATTAAGTGTTTAATTCAAATTTTACATTCTCGTTGCCTCCCAGCAACAACTCGGTTTTCTCTATATTACTTTGGTAGATGTGAACATTACCAAGAAACAGCGTTATTGATTTCAAAGGCAGGTCTATCTGTCGAGACATGAGGTAGAGGTGGTAAATATCTGCAGGGAGCCCGAGGTTTGCATCGGAACTGCGCTGGTATGCAGATATGACAAGTTCGCCCTCGTCGATCTGGAACTGTACGAGGCTCAAGCAAGGTGCCTGGTTGCTCTCGGCATTGGTGGCACCAAGGAACAGGACATAGTTCTTGCTGTTCCGCTTCTCGCGATTGATTTTCTCTAATAGTGGGGGCAGTTTCTCAAAGTAGGTCGGGTAAGAGTTGACCAGGATAGAACCGCAATAGTCCCACCAGTTGATACCGGCATCGCGGTACTTCTCCACATTGCGCTCGCCTTGCATAAACAGCTGAAGCTCGGAGCGGAGTTTCTTGCGTGCTATGCCGTGCCCCTCGAAGATGTCGAGCAGGTCGGCAGGTGTTAGTGACAGTTGTTCATTGAGCAAGTAGCGGATATTCCCCTTCTTGTTCGTCTGTGTCTTGCCATTGGCAAGCACTTTGTGCAGGATTTGATGATACTTGTTCATAGCCGTACTTTTGAAATGATGGGCAAAGGTAGTACGGCAATTCCGAAGGGAGTCCCTTTGCCGATGACATTACACTGCAGAGAGATTGCAGTCGGTTTTGAAGCGCCGAATCAGGTCGTACACCTTGCGCTCGCTGATGGTGTACTTGTCGGCAAGAGTGGCCACAATGTACGACACCTTTTCGCCTTGAGCAACCAGTGCCAGGTACTCGTTAAAGAGGTCGATATATTCCACATCTTCCATTCTTATGCCTGCTGTCTGGAACTTTTTCAGCAGTTCCTTATTCAAGTTTAGTATCTCAATTACTTTCATTAGCCAAAAAATTACTATCTTTGTGCCGTCTCACTTATTTATGTGCTTCGGCACACCACAAAAAAATCACGCGATAGAAGCGAGCGAGGGTATACTGCCCCCGGTCGCGCTTCTATCGCGTGTTGGTGTTAATAAGTAAGTGAGACGACTGATTAACAGGCCGGGGGCTTTTTTTATACCCACCCCCGATGGGTTTATTCTCGGTATGGTTCCAAACTAAAAGCGTCTTTTTGAGCCCAACCGATATCCAGTTTCTCCTGAATATATTTGATTGACTGCACATAGAAGTCCGTCAGTTCCTCTACGGTATGGAATGTGTGATAGCAAGGCACATCGTCCGTTCCGAATTTGAATTTGACGGGCAATGTTGCTCCGTTCATCTGCACAGCGAGGTCGTGAGCTGCTTTGTAGTTGAACTGGTTTTCACTCGACAACCATACAGGCATACCGTTCCACTCGAAGCCGGAGAGGATTGCCTGGTCGGTCTGTTCGTTGATCCAGCTGACAACGGTTTGCTTTATCTCGCCCTCAGTCGGTTTGTGGTCGAACTCGGTCTCCATGTAGGTGACAGTGCCGTTCTCGTGTTCCTGGACATCCCAACGGATGCGCCATTTGTTTTTTACAGGGTGTACACATTCAATCGGTTTGACCCCTGCAGAGCCTTGAATTCTTCTCATACTTTGAATTGTTGTGTGTGCGTCTATGTGAAGACGTACTTTGTTCTACCTTTGCCGAAGGTCTCCGACTTGATTGTAGTTTCAAACGGGAAGCCGTCCGGCATTTCACTCACTTGCTGGAGGATGTTCTTCATCTCCTCCGAATTGGTGAAGAACTTCTTGTGCTTGCCGTCAACCTCAATGGCGACAACGCACCGGTCTTCTCCTTGGCTGGTCTTTACCCCGGTCTCAAAGTCATTGATAACGATGGGAAGGTTCACCAGCTCGCGGATGCTTACCACCTCACCCGGGAATCGCTTCTTGCCGTCTTCGGGCTTGTAAGCGACATTCAAATCCTTAAATGATTTCATTTCTTTGCCTGTTAATTTATTAAACAACCTATTACAGTTGGCGTGCTTTGCCATTCCGTAGAAACTTGCTATCAAAACACGCCGCCTTTTTCGACTTTTTACCTCGTGCATCTTCCGGGCGAACTTCTGCTTTATGCGCTTGCGTAGTCGCACATGGTCGGGATAGATGACATATCCCAGGAAGTCAATGCCCTCGTCTACAGGGAACACGCGCTCGTTGGCTTTTACCTTGAGGTCTATCTGCTGCAGCTGTTCATGGATGACATCACGAATCTGCCACAGTTCCGATTTCGTACCGCCGAGTATGACACCGTCATCGCAGTAGCGGTAGAAATGACGGACACCGAACCTGTCCTTCAGATAATGATCCAAATAGACGGAGAGCAAGAGGTTGCCCAGGCCTTGTGATGAGCGCAGTCCTATGCTGATACCTTCGGGCATCATATGGACAAAGCTGTCGAGCAGGATGATGAGCGTCTTGTCCTTGAACATCCTGCGGACGCAGTACATTACGAAGTCCGGCTTCACGTTCTCATAGAACTTTGAGATGTCGAACTTGTAGCAGTACTTTGTCCCCTCGGGATCATCTTTGAGGTCTTGGCGAATGTACTTCATAAGGTCGTGCATTCCCCGCCCCTCGATACTTGCGGAGGTTGTACGGATGAACCGCTTCTTCATGTGCTTGTCGACTACGGCCATTATTGCGTGTACTGCTATGCGGTCTTTCATTGAGAGGATTTGAATGCGGCGGAGCTTGCCACCCTCTATTATCTCTCTCTCGTGATAACCACTGACACGGAATGAACCGTCGGCAATCTGCTTGGTGAGTTCCTGAATGACCTCCTCACGATGCGCAAGAAGATAACGCCCCTGGCGGCAACGCTTACGCTTTTTGCCACGGAGTACCTGGTTGAACGACTCCGACATATTGGAGTAGTCCACAATCTCCTCGATGATGTAACCTTCTCTACGCATTGTGTCTGTTTAAGGCTGTTGCCTTCCTTCCTTGGGTCCAAGTTCTTCGAATCCTTCAGGACCTACCAAACTCTACCCGTCGTTCAATTTTTCAGCTTTCCAGTCGGTGACTGCTGTTGCTGTGGCTTGTTTCCCTCGGCACCGAAATAGGGATACATCCCTGCCTCTGTACGCCGATTTATTCATTTTGGTTGTTTGCGAGACGGGACCCGATATTCGCGTTCGTATTCGACGAATCGTTATTCGCGTTCGCGTACGACACACCGCCATTCGAGTTCGCGTTGTTGTTCGAGCGGTAAACCACACGGCTTGTGGGAAACTCCACCATTTCGGGTGCAAAGTTACGGAATTAACGCGAACTATGAGTCGGCAGGTTATAAGAACAGCCAAAGAATGGCGGCAATGCCACCGCCGGCAATGGTGGTAAGCCAATCGCCCCAGTCCCAATAGCAATCCCTCATCTTGTCCTTGAGCTCAAGACAAGAGGCGGCTACGATGGCCGAGTATATGGCTGTCCAGGAAGATAATGCAAACAGGCCAACGAATACACCCCATAGGAGGTGCTTGTAGCGGTTGCTATCTTTTAGAAATGAAATAAATTTGTCCATAATGTTTGGATTTGAAAAAAAGTTTATATCTTTGCGGTATCCAATTTGGTGGTGTCGGGGAGCCTTCGGGTCCGATGCCGCCTTTTTTTATTCAAACTCAAAGGTTTTTATCTCAAGCCCCTTGGCACTATTGATGATGCAGATAATGCGGTGAACCTGTATATCCTTTGATGTTTTTGATTTCATATATTCGTATCCCTTAGTAATCTTATCAGGAGAGAACATAGTAGGATCATCAAAATACATACATAGCGTGTCCGCATATTCGTGTGTATCAGTTCTCGCATTAAACTTGACAAGCTGGTTATTCTTTGCTCTGATAGCAGAACCATAGTGAGCTTTGTTCTTGGTAATTGATTTGATGTCCATACGAACACCGTCCAACACCATATCAAGCGATGTGAGAACATTGCCGTCACGTCCCTTCTTCTGCTCGTCTGAGAGTATGATACTGTGACCACAAGAATACAGGTGGTTTACCAATTTCTTCTCAAGTCTGAAACCCTCATCGCTACCTTCATTATGCCCAACGTGAGTCGCCTTCAAAGCCCCAGTTGTTGGATTGAACTCGACATCCTTGTATCGTTTG
>JAFYSC010000112.1 GCA_017546635.1 Bacteroidaceae bacterium
ATAAAGGCAATGACATATCCGCAAACATTGTCACCCTGACAGAGCAAAGCGACGGAAGCGTTTCTTTCTTACTCCTTTGCCACTTCGTGATAAATATGTTTGACAAATACTCTAACTACTCTGTCACTACGTGACAATTTACCTTTATCGTTATTTCGAGAAAGGCTTCTCATCGCCCCAACACTGATGCATCCACGCCTTAGTCTTTTGTTCGGCAGCATTCTCCTGCGGAATCCAGAAACTGAAATCACACCCGTCGGGCAGGAACTGCTGCCTTACAAAATTACCCCGATAGTTATGCGAATACTTATACCCGTCGGCATAGCCAAGCTCCTTCATAAGTTTGGTGGGAGCATTGCGCAGATGCAACGGTACAGGCAGGTTACCCGTCTGCCGTACAGCCTCTATGGCGCTGTTCACACCCATATATGCCGAGTTGCTCTTGGGCGATGTTGCCAGATAGACAGTAGCCTCGGCAAGGGGAATACGTCCCTCGGGCCAACCAATCTTCATCACCGCATCGAATGCAGCGTTGGCAAGAAGCAGCGCATTGGGATTAGCAAGGCCAATATCCTCGGCAGCCGATATTATGAGACGGCGCGCAATGAATGCAGGGTCTTCGCCGCCTTCAATCATACGTGCGAGCCAATATAGCGCCGCATCGGGGTCGCTGCCGCGTATCGACTTTATGAATGCCGATATTATGTCGTAGTGCATCTCACCGCCCTTGTCGTAGGCAGCGGGATTCTGCTGCAGGCACTCCACGACCCTCTCGTCGGTAATGACAACCGGCGAGCCCTCGGCAGCCTCAACCACAAGCTCCAGAATATTGAGCAGCTTACGGGCATCGCCGCCGCTGTAACGCAAGAGGGCATCGGTCTCAACAAGCTGCACGTTGCGTTTCCTCAGTTCCTCGTCGGCCGTTATTGCGTGCTGCAAGAGACGCAGGAGGTCATCCTTTTCGAGCGACTTGAGGACATACAGCTGACAGCGCGAGAGCAATGGACGGATAACCTCGAACGAGGGGTTCTCGGTAGTAGCGCCAATAAGTGTCACCACTCCTGTCTCTACCGCACTGAGCAGAGAATCCTGCTGCGACTTATTGAAGCGGTGTATCTCGTCGATGAAGAGTATCGCCCCACCATTGGAGAAGAGGGGCGACGACTTTGACTTTTCAATAACCTCGCGCACCTCCTTCACACCCGACGAGACAGCGTTGAGGGTGTAGAAAGGACGCTTGAGACGATTGGCTATGATTTTTGCAATCGTCGTCTTACCCGTTCCCGGAGGACCCCACAGGATAAAAGATAGTATCCTGCCCCCGTCAATCATACGACGCAGGACAGCACCCTCGCCCACAAGATGCTCCTGACCCACAAAACCATCAAAATCGTTCGGTCGCAAACGCTCAGCCAAAGGTCGTGCCATAATTTTCTCTATTTGTTAACTGTGCAAAAATACAATCTTTCTTGGCATAAAACAAGACAGGAGCAATTTTCAAAGAGAGAAAAGCATCCTTATATGAATAGTGCAGCTGCATCCAACGGACACAGCTGCACATATCTATGCTATCAGCCCAAAAGAGCGGTATAAGAAGCTGTTTAATTTATATCGTTAAGTTTTTTATAGGTCAAGATTAGAATGTTTCATTATTTTTCGAGGGCGCGTAGCGTGCTACGTAACCGAGAGAAAGAAGAAAACAGGCATTTTGAACATAAAAAACAACGAAATAACGACTTCCAATATTAGAAAAACTTTTTTTAGAAATCTAAACAGTTTCTAAGTAATTACTTCAATGAGTCGAAATTCTTCCCGTTCATCACAGGCTTGCCCTCGGGGCTGTACAGGTGGTCGATGCGGTCCTTGTAGAACTTCTCTACCTTTCCGCGTACAATCTTCATTGTACTGTTCATCATACCGTTCTGCTCGGTAAATGCCTCGGGAAGCACAGCGAATGTGCTGGGCAACCAACGCTCAGGGAACATACCCTCGTGCTCACCGCCCTTCTTGAACTTGTCAACATCGGCCTTAATGAGCTCAACTGCAGCCTTGCGTCCCTCCTCGGTTGTAAGGTCGAGACCCTTCTCGGCAAGCATACGCTTGATATTGTCCTTGTTGGGTACGATGAGCGCAATTGTATAAGGCGACTGGTTGTTGTGCAGGATAACCTGCTCAATTGTGCCGCAATAGCTCACGAGTGCCTCCTCGATACCCTCGGGGCTGTACTTCTCGCCGTCGCTAGAGATGAGCAGGCTCTTGAAGCGTCCCATCACATAGAGCAATCCTTCCTTGCTCATATAGCCCAGGTCACCGGTGTAGAGATAGCCATCCTTCACTGTGTCGGCAGTAGAAGTGGGGTTCTTCCAGTATCCGGCCATCACATTCTCGCCCTTTACTACAATCTCGCCCTGCTCGCCAACGGGAAGTTCCCTGCCCTCGCTGTCGCATATCTTGAGCTCGATGGGCTTCACGAGCTTGCCGCTCGAACCGAAACGGTAGAGGTCGGGACCGTTGGATGAGATAACGGGAGTTGCCTCGCTCAATCCATATCCCTGGAACATAGGCATTCCAACACCGATGTAGAAGTTCTGCAACTCCTTGTCGAGCAATGCACCGCCGCCGATGAAGAAACGGAGCTCACCACCGAAGTTGTCGCGTATCTTGTCGAAGATAAGCTTGTCGAAGAGAGCTACAAGAGGCTTGAGGAGTATTCTCCAGCCCTTAGAGTCGAGGTTGCTGTCGCCGAAATATGTCTGGCGCACCTTCATACCAATATTGAAGAGTTTCTCGGTTGTAGCACCCTTTGCACGAATCGCACCCTCGATATTCTTTTTGAATGTCTTTGCGAGCGAAGGTACAGAAAGTATAAAGTGAGGACACACCTCCTTGATGTTTCCAGGGATATTCTTGAGTGTCTCAAGACCGGTACGGCCAACCTGCACTGTTGCAGCAGTAGCACCCTGGCACATCATAATATAGAAGCCAACGACGTGCGCAAAGCAGTGGTCGAGGGGCAGGATGATGAGTGTACGCCAAGTCTGGTCGATATCCACGAGCGTAAGCGCCTGCTCCACATTGGCTGTATAGTTGCGGTGTGTGAGCACAACACCCTTGGGGTCGGCTGTTGTACCGCTGGTATATGTAATTGTTGCGATATCGTCGTTCACGAGCGACTTGCCCACAGCGAGGAACTCCTCCAACGAGTGCGAAGCAAGGAACTCGTCACCCATCTTGAACACTTCGTCAACGTGTATCTCGCCATCCTGCAATTCGTCGCATTTTCCGAATACAATAACTTTCTCGAGCTTTGAGAGCTTATCCTTTACAGCACGAACCTTCTTCAACTGGTAGTTCGATACAAGAACAAACTTCACATCGCCGTGCTCGAGACGGAAATAGAGGTCGTTGCTCTCCTCCAGCTTTATCGACAGAGGTACGTTCACAGCTCCTGCATAGAACATAGCAAGCTCACCTACAATCCACATATTACAGCCCTCGCTCAAAAGCGCCATATTGTCGCCTTTCTTCACACCAAGAGCCTGGAAACCAGCACCCAAACGGTAAACAAGGTCCTTTACCTGCAAATAAGTCGTGGGCTTAAAACCCTCTTTCTTGTCTTTTTTCTCAAGGAGGAATGTGTTGTTGGGATATTTTCTCACAGATTCCTCGAAAAGGTCTACAAGTGTCTTTTTCATATTTAAGTTTTTTTGAATGCCACACATTATATAATAATATACAGCACTATTGTTAGATGGCGCAAAGGTAAACAAAAACTTTGTACCCGCCAACAGTTTTCCAATTGTTACACATTATAAGTATTTTTATACAGCAACAACACAGTAGAGACTGCTCTTATATTGCCTGAACGGCGGTTCTGGCAACTTCTAAAAATTATAAAAAAAAAGACAAAACTATTGTAATATCATTTATAATCCCTATCTTCGCCACAAGAGAGAAGCAATTCATAATTCATTTTTAACTTACAGAACTATGAAAATTTCAAAGATAGAGCATCTGGGCATTGCAGTACAGAGCATCGAGGAGGCACTTCCCTACTACGAGCAAGTCCTTGGATTCGAATGCTACAACATAGAGACCGTAGAGGACCAGAAGGTACGCACTGCGTTCCTGCGTGTGGGCGAGACCAAGATTGAGCTTCTTGAACCCACCTCACCCGACAGTACAATAGCGAAATTCATAGAGACACGTGGACAGGGCATACACCACATAGCATATAAAGTGGAGGACGGCGTTGCCAATGCCCTAGCCGAGTGCGACGGAAAAGGTATACGCACTATAGACAAAACACCGCGAGGAGGAGCCGAGGGACTGCACATAGCGTTCCTGCACCCAAAGGCAACACAGGGAGTGTTGACAGAATTGTGCGAAGAGTAACCGCACTACCGAAAGACATAAGCATCCAACAACTAACAAGATACAACAATGAGCAAGCAATTTGAAAAAATCAAAGAGCTGGTAGCAATGAGAGCCAAGGCCCGTCTGGGTGGTGGCGAGAAAGCTATTGAAAAACAGCACGAACGCGGCAAGTACACTGCACGCGAGCGAATAGATATGTTGCTCGACAAGGGCAGTTTCGAGGAGTTTGATATGTTTGTGACACACCGTTGCACAAACTTCGGACAAGAGAAGAAGCAATACCTCGGCGACGGCGTTGTTGCCGGTTGCGGAACAATCGAAGGCCGTTTGGTATATATCTTTGCACAGGACTTCACCGTCACCGGTGGCTCTCTGTCGGAGACTATGGCACAAAAGATATGCAAGGTAATGGATATGGCAATGAAAGTGGGTGCTCCCGTCATAGGAATAAACGACAGCGGCGGTGCACGCATACAGGAGGGCATAAATGCCCTTGCCGGATATGCCGAGATTTTCGAGCGTAACATCCTTGCGTCGGGTGTTGTTCCCCAGATATCGGGAATCTTCGGCCCTTGTGCCGGAGGAGCAGTATACTCGCCCGCACTAACCGACTTCACCATAATGACCGAGGGTACATCATATATGTTCCTCACCGGTCCCAAGGTAGTAAAGACCGTACTTGGAGAGGTTGTCACACAGGAAGAGCTTGGCGGTGCAGGCGTACACGCAAGCAAATCGGGCGTTACACACTTTACAGCCGAGACCGAAGAGGAAGGTCTTGCACTCATACGCAAGCTCTTCGGTTATATCCCGCAGAACAACCGCGAGTCGGTACCCGAGGTTCCCTGCACCGACCCCATCAACCGCAAGAGCGACCTTCTGAACGAGATAATTCCCGACAACCCCAATCAGGCATACGATATGTATGAGGTTATTGGCGAGATTGTCGACAACGGAGAGTTCCTTGAGGTACACCGCGACTACGCACAGAACATTATAGTGGGTTTCGCCCGTATGAACGGCAAATCGGTGGGTATTGTTGCCAACCAGCCCTGCCGCTATGCAGGTGTACTCGACTGCAACGCATCGCGCAAGGGCGCACGCTTTGTACGCTTCTGCGACGCGTTCAACATTCCCCTTGTGACACTTGTCGACGTCCCCGGATTCCTTCCCGGCACAGCACAGGAGTACAATGCCGTTATTCTGCACGGAGCAAAATTGCTCTATGCCTACGGAGAGGCAACAGTGCCCAAAGTAACCGTTACGCTACGCAAATCGTACGGAGGCTCACACATTGTGATGGCCTGCAAGCAGTTGCGTGCCGACATAAACTACGCTTGGCCCAGCGCCGAGATTGCAGTGATGGGTGCAGCGGGAGCTGCCGAGGTGCTCTATGCAAAGGAGGCCAAGGAGGCTGCCGACCCCAAGGCATTCATTGCCGAGAAAGAGGCAGAGTACAACGAACTATTTGCCAACCCCTACCAGGCAGCCAAGTATGGTTACATCGACGATGTAATTGAGCCGCGTAACACCCGTTTCCGCGTGATACGCGCTCTTGCGCAGTTGGATGGCAAGCGTCAAGGACTGCCGCAAAAGAAGCACGGTAATATTCCACTCTAAAAAACAGGCCTATGAAAGAGAAAGAGAATGCAATTGTAGCAGCCATCACAATGGCGCTCGACAGCTATTTGGGAAACAATATCCACGACGAGGAGAGTGGCATACTCACAATCCGCTACGTGAACAGACATTGGAACAATTTGTGCAACTAAAATACAACAAGAGATGAAAGAGTATAAATATACCATAAACGGCGAGAAATACGAAGTGGCAGTGAACGAAGTAGCCGACACCACAGCCAAGGTGACAGTAAACGGAGTAGAATATACCGTTGAGTGGGAAAAGCCCGAGGAGAAGAAGCCCGCTACAGTCGTAAAACCTGTGGTTAAGCCCGTGGCAGCACCCGCAGCCGCAGCACCCGTTGCAGCAGCAACACCCGTAAACGGCCACCCCATAAAGACTCCTCTGCCTGGAGTGATTATCGACGTAAAGGTGAACATTGGCGACACTGTGGCCAAAGGACAGACAGTAGTGCTCCTCGAAGCTATGAAGATGGAGAACAACATCAACGCCGACCGCGACGGCAAGGTTGCATCGATAGCAGTAAGCAAGGGCGATACAGTTGCCGACGGAGCAGTGCTCATTGTATTGGAATAACCTACAGGCAATATTGCTGTCATAATAAAGGGAAGCAATAAGCCATAAACTACAACAGCATTTTACCCAACACGTAAGATGCTGTTGCGTACATAAACAAGCTGCATATAAACAATAAAGTACAAACCATAAAGAACATCTATGAAAAAAATCCTCTATCTATTCATCACCGCCGTATGCCTGCTGACAAGCGCATCGGCTGTTGCACAGAAAAACGAAAAGCCCTTTGTAATTCCCGAGCTTCGCGAGTGGAAAGGCGGCACAGGTACTTTTAACGTAAACGAGGGTGCACGCATCGTCTACCCCAAGAACAGTCCCGAGCTGGCAGCCGTTGCAGCACAGTTTGCAGCCGACTACAAGAAGATGTTCGGCACTGAGTTGACTGTTGCCGAGGGCACAGCAAAGAAAGGTGACATTGCACTGGCTATCAAGAATGACAAAAAATTAGGCTCTGAGGGCTACACCATCAAGATTGGCAACAAGGTGGAAATTGCAGCCACCACAACAACAGGAGCTTTCTGGGCTACACGTACCATACTGCAGATGACAGAGACTGGCGGCGCATTGGCGCAAGGCACTATACGCGACTGGCCCGACTATGCTATGCGTGGTTTTATGCTCGACTGCGGCCGCAAATACATTCCCATTGAGTTCCTGCGCGAGTATGTTGAGTTTATGGCATACTACAAGATGAACACTTTCCAGATTCACCTTAACGACAACGGCTTCAAGCAGTTCTTCGGTCACGACTGGAGCAAGACACAGAGCGCCTTCCGACTCGAGAGCGAATATTTCCCCGGCCTCACAGCACGCGACGGCTACTATACAAAGCAGGAGTTCATCGACCTTCAGAAACTTGCCGAGGGTCTGTTCGTTGAGATTATCCCCGAGATTGACGTACCCGCACACTCGCTCGCATTTACAAAATACCGCCCCGAAATTGGCAGCACAGAGTACGGCGTGGACCATCTTGACCTCTTCAAGGAGGAGACCTACCAGTTTGTCGACTCACTCTTCGACGAGTACCTCAAGGGCGACGAGCCCGTGTTCCGCGGCAAGCGCGTACACGTGGGAACCGACGAGTACTCCAACCGCGACAAGGCCGTAGTTGAGAAATTCCGCCACTTCACCAACCACTGCCTCACCCTTGTCGAGGGCTACGGCAAGCAGGCTATGGCGTGGGGTGCACTCACACACGCACAGGGCGAGACTCCCGTAAAGGTTGACAACATCATACTGAGCGCCTGGTACAACGGATACGCCGACCCCGCCAAGATGATAGAGCTCGGTTACGATCTTATCTCAATCCCCGACGGTTACCTTTACATTGTACCCGCAGCAGGCTACTACTACGACTACCTCAACTGCAAGCATCTGTACGAGGCGTGGACACCCGCACAGATTGGCAACCAGAAGTTCGACGAGCGCCACCCGCAGATTAAGGGAGGTATGTTCGCCGTGTGGAACGACCACCCCGGCAACGGTATCAGCTGCAACGACATCCACTATCGTGTATATCCCGCAATGCAGACATTGGCTGTGAAAATGTGGACAGGCGCAGAGCCCAAGCTCCCCTACGAGCAGTTCGACCAGGCACGCACACGTTTGAGCGACGCTCCCGGCATCAACATCAATGGACGCTACAATGGCAAGTTTGAGCACCAGAGAGAAGTCATTAGACCCGGACAGAAGTACGACATCAAGAAGATTGGAGAGGAGTACAGCGTATCGTTCACAGTGGAGGCCGTAAAGGAGCAGAAAGGAACAGTACTGTTCAGCGACGGAGTGAGCACCGTATATCTCTGCGACCCCATCGAGGGTAAGATAGGTTTCTCACGCGACGGCTACCTGAACACATTCAACTACAGTCTTTTCCCCGGCGAGAAGGCACGCATCACCATAAGCGGTGACAAGAACGAGACCAAGCTCTACGTCAACGGCAAGCTCATTGATACACTCGCCAAGAGGACTCTCTACTTCAACGAGGGCGGCAAGGACAAGATGTACTACACAAGCACACTTGTGTTCCCTCTTGCCGAGGCTGGCAATTTCAAGAGCAAGGTGAGCAACCTTGTTGTTGTGAACAAGAAAGATTGTCCCATACAATAATAACTGAATTATTGGTGTCCGATAAAAATCGGTTAAGCTAAAAATAGTATGCTCGGCAGCTGTATAACAGCGGTCGAGTATTATTTTTTTATTCCAAGCCCCCCTTAATCAAACAGAGTTTGTTGCGGTGGTGATTTCTCGACGGATAAAAGCATCAGTTCCCAATCCTTTTCGGGGTTATTGAACAGGCTGTAGAAGTTTACATAGTACATCAATGTAATTCGCATCATTGTCGCCAGCCCCGAGAAGCTCCATCGCCGTTTTAAGCGCCTCTGCATTACC
>JAFYSC010000113.1 GCA_017546635.1 Bacteroidaceae bacterium
CGAGCTGAGAGTTGTTGAGTAAGAAGCCATCTCCTTCAAAGGTACTTTAGCAGAGAGTTTCTCGTAACCGTTCTCGCTCTCCATTCCCATAATCATACCGCGACGGCCCTGGATGTCACTCATAACGTCACCCATTTTATCGGAGGGAACGAATACCTCAACATCGTAAACAGGCTCAAGAACCTTGGGACCAGCCTCGCGGAATGCTGCACTGAACGCATTACGTCCTGCGAGCATAAATGAAAGCTCGTTAGAGTCTACCGGGTGCATCTTTCCATCGTAAACTATTACACGTACGTCACGTGCATAAGAACCGGTAAGAGGACCACGTTCCATACGCTCCATTACACCCTTGAGGATTGCAGGCATAAAGCGTGCGTCGATGCTACCGCCCACGATACTGTTGACGAATACGAGCTTACCGCCCCACTCGAGTGTAACCTCCTCGGTACCTTTGGCTGTAATCTTGTACTCCTGGTTGCCGAAACGGTAAACCTCCTGCAAGGGCTTGCCCTCCTCGTAAGGCTCAACAATCATATGCACCTCACCGAACTGTCCTGCACCACCCGACTGCTTCTTGTGACGGTAGTCGGCACGGGCAGCCTTAGTGATTGTCTCGCGATAAGGAATCTTGGGCTCCTCGAACTTAACGCCCAACTTCTCCACGTGCTCCAGACGCCATTTGAGTGTGCGCAAGTGGAACTCACCCTGTCCGTGAACGATTGTCTGGCGAAGTTCCTTAGACTGCTCTACGCGCCAAGTGGGATCTTCCTCGTGCATACGGTTAAGCGCCTGCATCATCTTTTCAATCTCCGACTCGTTTACGGGCTTGATTGCGCGTGAATATTTAGAAGCGGGATACTTGACCAATGAGAATCTATGGTTCGCATCCTTCGCATTGAGAGTATTGCCAATCTTTACATCCTTCAACTTTACAGTACAGCCAAGGTCTCCGGCTTTAAGCTCGTCGACAGCCACACGGTTTGCACCTGCACTGCAGAAAATCTGCGATATACGCTCCTTTGAGCCTCTGTCGGCATTCAAGAGGTCGTCGCCAGCCTTGAGTGTTCCGCTCATCACCTTGAAGTAGTTGACCTCGCCGATGTGAGGCTCAACCGATGTCTTGTAGAAGAATACCGATGTGGGGGCTTCGCTGTCGTAGGGAACAGTCTCGCCGTCGGCATTGACAGGCTGGGGCATATCGGCAACCTCGGGAGCTACGTTTGCAAGGAACTCCAAGAGACGGCTCACTGCAACGTCGGTCGAAGCCGAGCAGCAGAGTACGGGATAAACGCTGTCGCTCTCGAGACCCATACGTGCACCCTTGCGGATTTCGTCGGTAGAAAGCTCCTCGGTCTCGAAGAATTTGTCCATAAGGCCTTCCTCATTCTCGGCAGCCTTCTCCACGAGCTCCATATGCAGAGCCTTTGCCTTCTCGTACTCCGAAGCGGGAATATCCTCAACGATAGGCGCTTGACCCTCGCCGGTGAAAGTGAGCTTCTTCATCAGGAGAACGTCGATGATGGTGCTGAAGCCAGGACCCGCATTGAGGGGGTACTGTACGGGGACAACCTTTGAGCCATAGATAGACTGCAACTGCTCAATCACAGTGTCGTACTCGCATTTTTCATTATCTACCTGATTAACGACGAACATCATAGGCTTGTTCATCTTCTTCACGTAGCGGAAACAGTTCTGTGTTCCCACCTCTACGCCGTACTGGCCGTTGATTACCATCATTGCAAGGTCGGCCACTGTCAACGCACTTACCATACTGCCTGCAAAGTCGTCGGAACCCGGACAATCTATAAGGTTAAGCTTCTTGCCGGCCTGCTCAATCTGGAATACTGTAGAGAATACCGAGTAGCCATACTCCTGCTCAACGGGGAAGTAGTCGCTCACTGTATTCTTTGCCTCTACTGCACCTCTACGTTTTATAATACCACCCTCATAGAGCATAGCCTCTGTGAGCGTGGTTTTACCAGAGCCTGAACAACCGACAATTGCGATGTTCTTGATTTCGTTAGTTTGATAGGTTTTCATATAGTTTTTTGGTTTTTATAAGAACAAACGGGAAGGATATCTGTCTGCGGCATTTTACCGTCTCTACAAATATTTTTTCCTTGTTTGCCTATAGGTTAATTTAAGGTTTTTTCAAAAGCGCCAACAATGTAGGTATTTTCAAATTGAAATGCAAATATAAACAGCGACTTTTTTAAAATTTTGACAAAAAAAGTTATCTTCGCATCGAAAAATGATATATTTATACAATAAATGGCAGGCATATATATACATATTCCCTTTTGCAAGCAACGGTGCAGGTACTGTGCTTTCTACTCCTGTACAAAAGAGAAATTAAAGGAACGTTACGTAGAGGCCCTCTGCCTCGAGCTTGAGAAACGTAAATTATATATAGAAGGAGAAGTCGGGACAATATACATCGGAGGCGGTACACCCTCGGTTCTATCGCACGCACAGTTGAAAAAGATATTTGATACCATATACTGCTCTTATACAGTTTGCGAGGATGCCGAGGTTACAATGGAGTGCAACCCCGACGACCTTACGGGCGAATATCTTGCAGGACTGCGCTCACTGCCCATTAACCGCCTTAGTATGGGAGTGCAGAGCTTCAATGACAGCATACTGAAGATACTCGGCAGACGCCACACAGCCGAAAAGGCACGCGAGGCGGTAGAGAACGCCCGCCTTGCGGGATTCAACAATATAAGCATCGACCTGATGTTTGCCCTGCCCACATCTACACGCGAGAGCTGGCTAAGCGACCTTGAAAGCGCAATCGCCCTGCGTCCCAACCATATCTCGGCATACAACCTCACATACGAAGAGGACACGCCTTTCTTTGCAGCACTGCAGAAAGGCAACATCACACCGTTGAGCGAGGAGGAGAATATAGAGCAGTTCGAAATGCTTGTCGACCGTCTCACCGCTGCAGGCTACCGCCACTACGAAATATCGAACTTTGCACAGCCCGGTTGCGAGAGCCGCCACAACAGCAGCTACTGGCACGATGTACCCTACATCGGCTGCGGAGCATCGGCACACTCGTACAACGGCAAGGAACGCAGCTGGAACATTGCCGATATTGAGGAGTATATAATAGGTATTGAAACAGACAACCGCGATTTTGAGATTGAACACCTGAGCGAGAACGAGCGGTACAACGACGCAATAGTCACCCGCCTGCGCACATCCGACGGACTGCCTATGGAGTGGTTCCGCGAGAAATTCAACAAAAAGCTCTACGATTATCTGCGCAGGAATATCGCTCCACATATTGCCGACGGCACGCTGCAAGAAAGCGACGGAAGCGTGTCGCTCACCCGCGAAGGGATATTCATAAGCGACTCCATTATGCGCGACCTTATATATATAGAATAAAGGTGCTTAAAAGGCTTATATACAGTTTTTCGCATCTGTTTGCAGAAAATCCGAAGCAATTCACTATTTTTGCAGATAGCGCATACGAAAAAACAGACAACAGCACACAGCCACATATACCCGAACAAGCAAGAACATTATCACTAAATAACCACTATTATGAAAAAATTCTTTTATCTGTTACTGCTCACACTGCTGCCACTATGCGGCAATGCGCAGAAGAAACTGACATTCGAGATTAAGGACGGAGACTTTTACGTGAACGGAAAAGCCACTCCCATCCTGTCGGGCGAGATGCACTACTCGCGCATTCCCCACCAATACTGGCGCCACCGCCTTCAGATGATGAAGGGAATGGGACTCAACACTGTTGCCACATACGTATTCTGGAACTGGCACGAGACAGAGCCGGGAGTATGGGACTTTGAGGGCGACAAGAACCTCGCCGAGTACATAAAGATTGCAGGCGAAGAGGGAATGATGGTAATACTGCGTCCCGGTCCGTACGTTTGTGCCGAGTGGGAATTCGGCGGCTATCCCTGGTGGCTGCAGAACATCGAGGGTATGGAGGTGCGTCGCGACAACGAGCCTTTCCTCAAGCAGACCAAGCTGTACATCGAGCGCCTGTTCCAGGAGGTAGGACACCTGCAATGCACCAACGGCGGTCCCATCATTATGGTACAGTGCGAGAATGAGTTCGGCTCATACGTATCGCAGCGCAAGGACATCCCTCTTGAGGAGCACCGTATTTATAATGCAAAAATCAAGCAGCAGCTTGCCGACGCCGGTTTCAACGTACCCCTCTTCACATCGGACGGCAGCTGGTTGTTCGAGGGCGGCAGCACACCCGGCGCACTCCCCACAGCCAACGGCGAGAGCAACATTGCCGTGCTCAAGGATTGCGTAAATAAATATCACGACGGCAAAGGCCCTTATATGGTGGCAGAGTTCTACCCCGGATGGCTCGCACACTGGGCCGAACCCCACCCCGATGTTGACGACAGCCAGATAGCACGTCAGACCGAGGAGTATCTAAAGAACGACGTATCGTTCAACTTCTATATGGTACACGGCGGAACAAACTTCGCATTCACCAGCGGTGCAAACTACGACCGCAAGCGCGACATCCAGCCCGACCTTACCAGCTACGACTACGATGCCCCAATAAGCGAGGCCGGCTGGGTTACACCCAAATACGATTCTATCCGCAACGTGATAAAGAAATACGTAAACTACGATGTACCCGAGGCACCCGCACAGATTCCCCTCATCGAGATTCCTTCGATAAAGCTCGACAAGGTAGCCGACCTGCTTTCATACGCAGAGCGTCTGGACGGTGTGAGCAACGTGACCCCCTTGACATTCGAGCAGCTGCAGCAGGGCTATGGCTACGTGCTTTACACACGACGTTTCAACCAGCCTATCAGCGGCACTATGTCAATCCCTGGATTGCGCGACTACGCAATGGTCTACATCGACGGTGTAAAGGTGGGCGAGCTCAACCGCAACACTCAGACATACGATATAGACATTGACATTCCTTTCAATGCCACACTGCAGATTCTTGTAGAGAATATGGGCCGCATAAACTACGGCGATGAGATTGTAAACAACACAAAAGGCATCATCAGCCCCGTCATTATAGACGAGAAGGAGATTATGGGCAACTGGGAAATGTACAAGCTGCCTATGAGCGAGATGCCCGACCTTGCAAAGATGGGACGTGCAGCGGCAAAGAATACCCCCTCAATTGCAAAGCGCCTCGACGGTTGCCCAGTTGTATACGAGGGCACATTCACACTCGACGAGACCGGCGACACATTCATAGATATGTGCACTTGGGGCAAGGGTATTGTATTTGTCAAC
>JAFYSC010000114.1 GCA_017546635.1 Bacteroidaceae bacterium
AAATTTCAAATGTTAAAATTTTCGTGTGTATAAACAAAAAACCGTTCCTGCCTTTAAGTTGGTCCATAACCAATAAGAAAACCAGTAGTTATGGATGATGCGGTATTTTTGTTTAATGTTGGCAGGCTTACCTGTTTTTTAAATTTCAAATGTTAAAATTTTCGTGTGTATAAACAAAAAAAACGTTCTTGTCTTTAAACTGGTCCATAACCAATAAGGAAACCAGTAGTTACGGATGATGCGGTATTTTTGTTTAATGTTGGCAGGCTTACCTGTTTTTGAAATTTCAAATGTTAAAATTTTCGTGTGTATAAACAAAAAACCGTTCTTGTCTTTAAACTGGTCTATAATCAATAAGGAAAAAAATTATTATGGACGATAAGGATTTTTTGTTTGAACTTGGCAGGGTAGAGGATAAATTGATGGCTTATGCAATGGCTCTTACCCGGTATAGTGTAGATGATGCACGGGAACTGTTTCAGGCTACTGTAGTACGTGCCTATATAAAACGGGAACTTTTCGCTCCTGGTCGAAGGTTCGGTTTCTGGATTGGGCGCATAATGAAGAATGTGTATCTCAACGAGTTCGTTTCTGTGAGGTGCAGGGAGTTTATTCCTAATGATGGGGTGCTTTCTGATTCTTTAGATTTTCTTTTATACACCTCCTGTATTGAGGATACATTGGAATTGAGCGAGGTGTGTTCGCTTATTGGGCGTATTCCGTCCGAAGTCTCTCTCCCTTTGATTATGTATGCTCACGGATACAAATACTGTGAGATTGCCGATGCGCTAAACATCCCTATAGGTAGTGTGAAGAGACGTATAAATACGGCTCGGAAACATTTAAGGAGGCTTCTCAATGAGTGATTCTGTATCTTGCTGGCTATAATGAAATAAGGCAGACTGAAATTATTTACGATTTTCAGTCTGCCTCTGTCTCTGTTGTGAATCGTATGCTTGGCGGTCTTGTGCCCTGCTATGATGCGGATTTAGTAACGTGCTGCCTTTCTTATCAGTTTGGGGACATCGGTGTTGTCTATTACTCCCTTGAAGAGCTCTGCCCCTTTACCTATTGCAAAGAGCGGTACGAATGTTCCCGAGTGGTTTCCGCTTGCCCACGATATTGCTGCAGTGTACGATACATAATGCTTGGCAAGGTTGGCAAGGCTGCGCAGCTTGCTGTCGCGCTGCTCCGTGTCGGTGGCCGATGCTGCCGAGTCGAAGAGTTCCTTGAGTCTTGCCGACTGCTTATCGTCTATCTTGGCTGTGTTCCACAGTCCCATTTCCTCGGTAAGGATGCTTTTTGCCTCGTCCCAGGTGAATGAGCCCCTGTTTGCAGCAGCAATGAGGGTGTTCTCCAGTTCATCCTCGCTTGTGTGCTGTCCCGAGAGGGCCTTGAGGTTGAGTGTGTATGAGCCGTAGAAGCCCAGTACAAATCCGCCTGTCTCGTGGTCGGCTGTAACGATGATGAGAGTCTCGTCCTTGTGCTTGTTGTAGAAGTCGAGTGCTACGGCTATGGCTGCGTTGAAGTCGAGTACCTCGTGCATCATTGTAGCTGCGTCATTGTCGTGTGATGCGTAGTCAATCTTGCCGCCCTCTACCATCATAAAGAAGCCTTTTTTCTTTTTGCCCATAAGGAAATCTATGCCTGCCTCGGTAATCTGCGCAAGGGTGAGGTCGTTGCTGCTGCGGTCGATGGTGTAGGGTATCTCTGTAGCAACATCTTTCTGGTAGAGCATCATCTTGGATGCTTGACGCTTGCTCTTGTAGTCGTCGTAGCCGCGTGCAATGGCATATCCGTCCTCCTGTGCCTGGGCATAGAGCGCTGCGCGCTCCTCGTCGCTGCATACGGGGTCGCCTCCTGCGTAGAAATCGTAGCCTGCTGTGAGCATCTCCTTTGCTATCTGCGGATAGTAGCTGCGGCTTTTCTGGTGTGCATAGAAGGCACCGGGTGTCGCGTGGTTGATGCATACTGTGGTGGATATTCCCACTGCGTATCCGGCCTCTTTTGCGTAGTGTGCCACGCTGTATATGGGAGCACCGTCGGGGTTTACTCCAATACAGCCGTTATTTGTCTTTTCTCCAGTGGCAAGGGCTGTTCCCGATGCTGCCGAGTCGGTAACACCGTTGCTTGCCGAGAATGTGCTTACAAAGGATGTTACGGGGAACTGTGTAAAGCATAGTCTGTGTGGACGGCCTATCACTCCATCTTTCTCTCCAAGATACAGTTCTGTTCCAACTACGTGTGAGGGGCCCATTCCGTCTCCGATAAAATAGAATACATATTTGGGCTGTTTTCCTGCTATTGCTGCCATTGCAACGAGCAAGAGCATAATTGTGGTCAGTCTCCTTTTCATCGTCTCTTTATTTTGTGGTTGATGTATGTGCAAGGTTAGAATACAAAGCGTGCGAGGTCGTTGTAGAAGGCTAGGACAAAGAGTCCCAGGAGAAGTATCATTCCCACCAACTGTGCGCGCTCAAGGAACTTGTCGCTGGGCTGTTTGCCGCTGACAACCTCGAAGAGGAGGAACAGCACGTGTCCGCCGTCGAGTGCGGGGATGGGAAGTATGTTCATAAATGCGAGTATGAGCGAGAGCATAGCTGTCATCATCCAGAATTGCTGCCAGTCCCACATAGGGGGGAACATACTTCCGATGGTGCCGAACATTCCCACCGACTTTGCTCCCTCACGCGAGAATACATACTTGAAGTCGCTCACATAGCCCTTGAGTACGTTGCAACCGTAGGAAATGCCGGCGGGGAATGACTCGAAGAAACTGTATGTGCGTGTCTCTACGGGGTAGTCGAGCATCATAGGCATCACTCCCAATGTGTATGTGGAGTCGAGCTGTGCGGTGAGGGTTATCGTGCTGTCGCGCAGCACGGTTATCTGTACGTCGGCAGCCTGCCTCTCCTTCAGTTGCTCGAGTGTCGTACGTATTCCTGTCCACGAACTGATGCTGTTGCCGTTGAAGGCAAGTATCTTGTCGCCCTTCTCCATTCCTGCGCTGTGTGCTGCGCCGCCGGGTACAATGCTGTCTATCACTGCGGGAATGAGGAACTGTACGAAAGGCTCTTCCTTGCCCATATCCAGCAGTCCGAACTCCGCGGGAATGGCAATGCTCACCTCGTTGCCTCCGCGCAGTACTGTCACCTCTGTACCGTCGGCAATGGCACGCAGGAGGTCGGCATCGCGGCGGTGTACATCCTCACCGTCCACACGCAGCAGTATGTCTCCGTCGACAAAGCCCATCTGCTTGGCTACGTCGTTGAACTCCATTCCATAGGTGGCTTTCTGCACGTCGTGGTATCTCTCGCCCCAGGTGAAAAGTACCATAGAGTAGATGAAGAGCGCCAGGATAAAATTGAACAGCACGCCGCCTATCATTATGAGAAGGCGCTGCCACGCGGGCTTGGAGCGGAACTCGTAGGGCTTGGCGGGCTGCTGCATTTGCTCGGTGTCCATAGACTCGTCTATCATTCCCGAGATTTTGCAGTATCCTCCGAGGGGTATCCAGCCAATGCCGTACTCTGTGTCGCTCTTGGTGGGCGGCAGCTTTATGAGTGCCTTGTCCTCTTTCTTGCTGTTTCGCGAGGGTATCATAAGCAACGATATTCCCCAGTCGAAGAAGAGGTAGAATTTCTCAACTCTCACCTTGAAGAGCCGCGAGAATATAAAATGTCCGAATTCGTGTATGAGCACAAGCAGGCTCAGTGACAGTATAAGCTGCAGTGCGCGAATGAAAAATATCTCCATATCCAATAAATGTTTTATTCTTTCCGATTGTTTATATTGTTAATGTCAAATCCAGTTGTTTGCCATCTTGCGTACCTCGGCATCGGTGGCAATATAGTCTTCGAGCGTGGGCTTCTGGCAGAAGTCGGCACTCTGCATCGCACGCTCTATGATGCGGGGCATATCTGCAAATTTCATCCTGTCTGCAAGGAAGGCTGCCACGCACACCTCGTTGGCTGCGTTCACCACGCAGGGCATATTGCCGCCCATATTCAGTGCGTCGTAGGCGTGGCGCAGGTTGGGGAACAGTTCCATATTGGGCTGCTCGAATGTGAGCTCGCTCAGCTTTGTGAAGTCGAGGCGCTCGAATGTCGACGGGAGTCTCTGCGGGTAGGAGAGTGCATACATTATGGGCAGGCGCATATCGGGGGTGCCGAGCTGTGCCTTCACCGCGCCGTCCTTGAACTGCACCATCGAGTGTATCACCGACTGGGGATGTACGACAACCTCAATGTCCTTGGCTTCTATTCCGAAGAGCCACTTTGCCTCAATCACCTCGAAGCCCTTGTTCATCATTGTAGCCGAGTCTATAGTGATTTTTGCACCCATACTCCAGTTGGGGTGCTTGAGTGCCTGTGCCTTCGTCACTGTCTGCAACTGCTCGGGAGTATATGAGCGGAATGGGCCGCCCGAGGCTGTGAGTATGAGTTTCTCGATGCTGTCGAACGGCTCTCCGGCAAGGCATTGGAATATTGCCGAGTGCTCCGAGTCGACGGGCAGTATGGCTACTTTATGTTCGTTTGCCAGGCTTGTTATTAGCTCTCCTGCAACCACGAGGGTCTCCTTGTTGGCAAGGGCTATTGTCTTGCCTGCTTCTATTGCAGCTATAGTGGGGCGCAATCCTGCAAAACCTACCATTGCTGTCACTACAATGTCTATGGGCGACGATTGTACTACCTGGCATATTGCGTCGTTGCCTGCATATACTTTTATGGGCAGGTCGGCAAGGGCCTCTTTCAGCTGTGCATATTTGCTCTCGTCGGCAATTACCACTGCGTCGGGGTTGTATTTGCGTGCCTGGGCTGCAAGCTCCTCTACGCGGCTGCCTGCCGTCAGGGCATATACCTCGAACAGTTCGGGGTGCTCGTCGACAACCTGCAGGGTCTGTGTTCCTATGGAACCGGTGGAGCCGAGAATTGCTATTGCTCTTTTTTTATCGGGGTTCATATCTGTTGTATCTGTGTTTTTGGTTTTTCTTAGAATGGGATGTATATGTTGGGGTCGAGCGGACTGCTTCGGTGCCACAGCTCAAGATGCAGGAACGGTTGCTTCCTGTTTGTCTGTCCTTCGTCGGTAACATCGTTGCTCAGTGTGGCGATAGCCTCGCCTGCCACCACCTTGTCGCCAACATTCCTGAGCAGGCTGTGGCAGTTGCGGTATACCGTTACAAGCTCTTCGTTGTGCTGTATTATCAGCGTGTATCCGTCGTTTGCCGTGTAGTCGCTCATAATGACTGTGCCGTCCCAGATTGCAACGACATTCTCGTCGGGACTCTCGGCAAGGTCTATGCCATAGTGTCCGCTTTTTGGGTCGAAAGCTTTCACGACAACTCCTCGTGTAGGTCGATAGAAGCCTATGCCCTGCAATGCGCCCACGTTTGTGGCCTGTGAGGTGAGGCTGTACCGCTCACGCTCTTCGAAATTGTCGGCAAATTGCTGCTCAAGGGGCGTGGTCTCTATCGGATAGCCGTCGTAATTGGGCAGGCTGTCGGGTAGCGCTGTCGTGTCGCCGTATTCAATATTGCCCTCCAGAATGTTCTTTATGTTGCTTGTATAGCGCTTGTGCTTGTCGACCTCGTTCTTCAGTGAGTCTATGGTGAGGGCGTAGTTTACAAGACGTTCGCGGGTACGGTCGCTCACGTGACCGGGAAGATACTCGGCTACGGGGGTAAAGGCAAATACAAGATAGATGGTACCGATTACCAACAGGAACGATACAAAAAGCGATATTATCACCCATATAGGCGAGACATAAAAGCCCAATATGTTGTCGAGCTTGTTCTCGTTGTGTATCGTAAGACGGTAGCGGCGCATAAGTTTGTTGCGCGGCTCTTTCTTTTTGCTTTTCTCTTCTTTTTCCATTGTTCTTATAGTGTGAGCAGCCCTTCGGGCAGGTGGAATGTAATGTGTCTCTTCTCGTGGTCGATGCTAGCAATGAACTCCTCCTGTGCAGGAATGAGCAGCTCCTCGCCCTTATGCTCTACGATGAATAGGGTGTTTATGGTGCTGTCGTCCACGTCTATTATCTCTCCAAGCTCGCCCAACTGTTCGTCGGCGGTTGTGAAACCTCTGAAATATCCCCACGTATAGCTGTCACCCTCCTCGGCCCATTCGCGCGGTATGTATACCTCGCGGTTGGTGAGCAGGCGTGCCTGCTCGGTGCTGTCTATACGCTCTATCTTCACTATCAGCGTGTCGCTCTTCTTTTCTCTTGTGTACTCAAAGAAGAAGGGTACAAGTATGCCGTCGATGTCCGCTGCAACGTAGTCGCAATCCTCGCCCAGTGTCATACTGTCGCCAAGGAGTCCTATCTCGCCCTTTGTACCGTGTGGCTTCAGGAATTTTCCGTAGTAAACAAAATCCTCTTTTCTTAGCATATTCTGTCCTGTGGTTTTATGAACGTGTAATCTTTGCTCCAAGCTGGTTGAGACGCTGCTCCAGATTCTGGTAGCCGCGGTCTATCTGGTCGATGTTGTCGATGCGGCTTACACCGTCGGCGCTCATTGCGGCAATGAGCAGTGCAATGCCGGCCCTGATGTCGGGTGAGCTCATTGAGCGCGGGCGCAATCGGAATTGCTGGTTGTGTCCTATGACAATGGCGCGGTGAGGGTCGCACAGGAGTATCTGCGCTCCCATATCGATAAGTTTATCTACAAAGAACAGACGGCTCTCGAACATCTTCTGGTGTATGAGTACGCTGCCTTTTGCCTGGATGGCTGTAACGAGCATCACGCTCAACAGGTCGGGGGTGAGTCCGGGCCAGGGCGCGTCGCTCAGAGTCATTATGGAGCCGTCGAGGAACGATTCAATCTCGTAGTGTTCCTGTGAGGGGATATATATATCGTCGCCTCTCTGCTCGAACTGTACACCCAAACGGCGGAAGCTCTCGGGGATAATGCCCAGGTTCTCGAACGATACGTCCTTGATGGTCAGCTCGCTTTTTGTCATTGCTGCCATTCCTATGAAACTGCCCACCTCAATCATATCGGGCAGTGCACGGTGCGTACATCCTCCAAGCGAGTCTACTCCCTCAATGGTGAGCAGGTTGCTTGCTATGCCCGATATCTTGGCTCCCATCTTTATGAGCATACGGCACAGCTGCTGTATGTAGGGTTCACAGGCCGCATTGTATATTGTCGTTGTTCCTTTGGCCAATGTAGCTGCCATTACAATGTTGGCTGTTCCTGTTACCGATGCCTCGTCGAGCAGCATATAACAGCCCTTCAGTCTCTCGGCCTTGATGCGGTAGATGCCTTTCTCCTCGATGCAGTGGAACTCGGCTCCCAGATTGCGAAGTCCCAACAGGTGTGTGTCTACCCTGCGCCGTCCAATCTTGTCGCCGCCGGGCGTCGAGAGGATTGCCTTGCCGAAACGTGCAAGGAGCGGACCGATGAACATTACCGAACCGCGCAGTCGGGCACATCCGTTGATGTACTCATCGCTCTCCAGATAGTCGAGGTTTATGTTCTTTGCCTGGAAAGTGTAGCTGCCCGCGCCGTTCTTGGATACGGCAACGCCCATATTTATCAACTGCTGGATAAGGTTGTTCACGTCGGCAATGTCGGGTATGTTTTCCAGTGTCACCTCCTCTTCGGTCAGGAGTATGGCGCAAATTTCCTGTAGGACTTCGTTCTTGGCGCCTTGCGGTGTAATGCTGCCGCTCAGCCTGTGGCCGCCCTCTATTATGAATGATGCCATAGTTCTTGTCTGTTTATTTGTTTGTCACTTTTTCTTACTGTACACCTTCTTGTTCTTCTGGAACTTCTTCTGTGTGCCTACGGCCGATATACGTATCTCGGTTACAGGATAGTCCAGCTTGCCGCCCGAAATGGCGCGCAAGTCCTCGAATATGCGCTTGTCTTCCACGCCGTCCTTGTTCCAGGCTATGTAGTTCTTCTTCATCTGAACAAGTATGAGGTTGACAAAACTGTTGCGCTCCTCGCCCTCGTCCATTGTACAGGCGTGGTCAATCATACTCTCTACTATGCGGCCGTAGTGACGGTAGCCGATTTCTGTTGTCTGGTAGGCGATTCTTGTAGGGGGTTCGGTGAATGTCTCTTTCTTTATTACCTCATAGGGATAGTCGATGTCGAGCATAAAGTCGGACATTATTGCCAGGTGGTCCCACAGCTTACGCTTGTAGTCGGGGAGTTCGTTGCGCAGGTTGGGGAACATACTCTCCATTATCCTTACGATGGCCTGTGCGCAGCGCTGGCGCTCCTCGCGGTCCTCTATGGTGAGTGCGTGGTCGACCATCTTCTGCACCGAACGGCCGTATTCGGGTAGTTGCAGGCGTTTCTGTTTGGTATTGTATTCCATCATAGTGCTAATGCTTATAAAAGTTTTTTGGGCTGAGAGGCTACAAAGTCTTTCAGGTAGAATGGCTCGAAATAGGCAATGTCTTCGAAGCGCTCATCCAAGAACGCCCTTTCGGCAAGAGGCATCATCCATTTGGCCTGCGGACGGTTGTCGCCGTCGATGAAGCGGGCATTGGGGTGGCTGATGAGACTCTTGCACTTCTCGGCTCCGTTGCCAAAGAAATATACCGGATGCTTGTCGAGATGTTCCTTAAAGCTCTCCTCGTCAACCACGACAGCTGCGGTGGGCATTACTGGGGTGAGGGCACGGTCGTAGACTGTAGCGTATACTTCGTTGCGGCGTGCGTCTATCATTGGGCAGAAGAGTGCCTCGTCGGGTATCTCGTCGCGAAAGAGAATGGGTACGCTCATCACTGCCGTTGTCGGCAACGCTATTAGGGGGAGGCTGCGTCCGTAGCATACTCCTTTTGCTGTGGACGATGCTATGCGCAGGCTTGTATATGAGCCGGGGCCACAGCTGAGGGCTACGGCCTCAATCTTGCGTCCTCTGCTGTCGGCGTGTTCTATTGCCGCCTCGACAAAGGGTGCCAATTGTGTCGATTGTGAATGTTCCTGTGTGCTGCGCTTTTCAAAGAAAACCTCGCCGTCTTCGCTCAGGGCAACAGAACAGATGTCTGTGGATGCTTCTATGTTTAGTATTACTGCCATTGCTATTGTGTTTCTTTTGTTTCGGGTTAAGAAATGCCATATTCTGCAAAAGTACAAATTAAAAATCAAGTATCATATTAAATAATAATTTTTAATAAAGTATTATGCAATTTTACTAAAAAACCTCTGCTTGCTCTGTAAATTGTGAATAATTTCTTATCTTCGCAAGATGAATAAGCTCAATGAATGATAAAACCCAGTAACATATGATATACTCAATGACAGGCTACGGCAAGGCTGTAGCATTGTATCAGGATAGGAAAATTTGTGTGGAGGTGCGTTCGCTCAATGGTAAGGCAATGGACCTGTCTACCCGTATAGCTCCACAATTCAAGGGACACGAAATGCAGATAAGGACACTGCTCACTACACGTCTTGAACGTGGAAAGGTCGATTTTGCACTGTGGGTAGAGCAGAACGAGAAGGCCGAAACACCCTCTGTCAATGTGGCGGTATTGCAGGGATATGCCGAGCAGTTGCGTGCGGCATCGGAGGTGTCGGGTGTTGGAATGCCGCAGAATCTGATGGAGGTGCTCCTGCGTATGCCCGAGGTGATAAGCCGTAAGGAGGTTTATGAGGTCGGTGACGAGGAGTGGGCCGTAACTCTCGAGGCTGTAAACAAGGCGGTTGACGAGTTGCTCGATTTTCGTAAGCAAGAGGGTGAGGCTTTGTATGTAAAATTTACCACGAATATAGAGAATATACGCTCGTTGCTTGCGTCGGTTGAACCATATGAGAAAGAGAGGGTCGAAAAGATAAGGACAAGGATTGTCGAGGCTCTGGAAAAGAATATCGCGGTGGATTACGACCGTAACCGCTTGGAGCAGGAACTCATCTATTACATCGAAAAACTCGATGTAAACGAGGAAAAACAACGTCTTACAAATCATCTGGGCTATTTTGTGGAGACAATGGACGGTGCAATAGGACAAGGCAAGAAACTTGGGTTTATTGCGCAGGAGATGGGACGCGAGATAAATACGTTGGGCAGCAAGAGCAACCACGCCGAGATGCAGAATATAGTGGTCCGTATGAAGGACGAGCTTGAGCAGATAAAGGAGCAGGTACTCAATGTGATGTAAACTTTGTTTTAATGATAAACCTTCTGGATTATATAAATTTATGATTGGAAAAGTTGTTATTTTTTCGGCTCCTTCGGGTTCTGGCAA
Organism: Bacteroidaceae bacterium; assembly: GCA_017546635.1. Taxonomy (GTDB): domain Bacteria; phylum Bacteroidota; class Bacteroidia; order Bacteroidales; family Bacteroidaceae; genus HGM04593. The sequence goes on from JAFYSC010000114.1 coordinate 10,210, forward strand.
GTCTACTCTTGTAAATTATCTGATGCAGCAGAATGATTCGTTCGGTTTCTCGGTATCGGCTACAAACCGCCCTCCTCGAGGTGAGGAGAAGAATGGTGTGGAGTATTTCTTCTTTACTCCCGAAGAGTTCCGTGCAAAGATTGAGGCCGATGAGTTTGTCGAGTACGAGGAGGTTTACCCCGGCCGCTATTATGGAACGCTCAAGTCGCAGGTCGAGGAGCAGTTGAAAAGCCAGAATATCCTGTTCGATGTAGATGTTGTGGGCGGATGCAACCTTAAGAAATATTTTGGAGAAAATGCGCTGTTCATCTTTGTGCAGGCACCGTCGATAGAGGAGTTGCGCAAGCGTCTCGAAGGCCGTGGCGATACTTCGCCCGAGGAGATAGAGAAGCGTCTCGCCAAGGCTGCCTATGAGATGACGTTCGCCCAGTATGCCGACAGGGTGATAGTGAACGACGACCTCGAGAAGGCGAAGTCCGAACTTTTGAAAATAGTAAACAATTTCCTCTCGTTGTAATATGTGCGACGGAAGGATAAGGACCGTGGTCTTCGGCGGTAGCTTTGACCCTGTGCACAATGGGCATATTGCGCTTGCCCGAGAGGTTGTTGGCCGCGGTATTGCCAGCGAGGTGTGGTTTATGCTCACACCGCAGAACCCGCATAAGCAGGATTGCCGTCTTACCGACGAGAATGTGCGCCTGCAGATGCTGCGTATTGCCCTTGAGGATGAGCCGTGCTTTGTAGCCTGCGATTTTGAATTTTCGCTTCCCCGTCCCTCCTATACGCTCAATACGCTCGATGCGTTGGAAAAAGCATACCCCGATAGGGAGTTCATCCTGCTTGTCGGAGCCGACAATTGGGCGAAGTTCGACAAGTGGTACAAGGGCGATGAGATTGTGAGGCGCTTCGGGCTTGTGGTATATCCGCGCGGAAACGAAGAGGCTCCTTCTTTGCCTCCGGGCGTTGTGTGGCTCAATGCGCAACTGCACGACATAAGTTCCACCCAGGTGCGTTCTCTTGTGGCCGCGGGTGGTGCCATATCCAATCTTGTAGCTCCGGGGGTGTGTAGGTATATTATTGAAAATGAATTGTATAAATAGATTTATGATAAAGAGAATCCTGTTTTTGCTGCTGTTTATACCAACTCTTGTTAAAGCGCAGCAGGTGGTGCTCTATCCGCAGATGTGCGATGAGCTGCAAAGTGTTTTTTGTGATTATATAACAAACGAGGCCGAAGTGCGCTATATCTCGAGCCGCCACGGACAATATGTGGGCAATCTTATAGATAATACAATATATGGTTGGGGGTATTATCTTGCCGATAACGGTGCGCAGACATACGGACAGTTCAGGCAAGGAAAGCACTTTTTTGGCATAACCCTTACCGATGAGGTGGCACGTGTGGGGTCGACAGAGCATTATGTCGAGTATGACCTTGCCACTGGAGATATATTGCGTATACGCACGGTAGAGGGTGATGCCCGATTGCAGTATCCCTATGCCCCGTCCGACGATGCTCCGTCGCCTTATTCGTTCAAGAAGGTGACCTATTCCAACGGTGATGCCTACTATGGCGAGATGCTCAACGGCAAGCGTCACGGTTATGGTGTCTATTATTGGTCGAACGGCGATTTCTGGTACGGCGAGTACCGCGACGGTTACCGTCAGGGCTTTGGAGTCCTGTTCAAGGTCAACCATAAGATTTTTTACGGAAAGTGGATAGGTGACTGTAAGGTCGAATGACAAAAGTTCCGGCAGGTGCTTTCCGAATGTATAAAATTGTTAAGATTCAATATGGTGTGGGCGGTGTCAAAAGTATGACACTGCCTTTTTTGTGAAAATATCTTTATTGAGACTCTGTTTTTGATAAAAATTAAACTTTCTACCATATATTTTTGGAAAAATAATAGGATAATATAACTTTCTTTGTACATTTGTAATCTACATATCGACAAATAAAGAAATAAAAACTATGATAGCAGTATTGAAAAACGGAGTCACAAAGGCTCAGCGCGACAATCTTGTAAAGTGGTTGGAATCGCAAAATGTGAGAGTGCATATTTCCGAGGGAGAGATGCAGACTGTACTCGGACTTATAGGTGATACCAGCAAGGTGGATATTGACCTGCTCTCGGGTCTCGAGATAATATCGAATGTAACTCGCATAAGCGAGCCCTTCAAGAGCGCCAACCGCCGTTTCCACCCCGATGATACAGTGATTGAGGTAGGCAAGGGCGAGAATGCAGTGAAGATTGGTGCCGGCAACTTCTGCATAATGGCGGGCCCCTGTTCGGTGGAGTCCGAAGAGCAGATTCTTGCTGTGGCACACGCAGTAAAGGCATCGGGTGCCAATATGTTGCGCGGAGGAGCTTTCAAACCCCGTACTTCGCCCTACGATTTCCAGGGCCTGCGTGCCGAGGGACTACAGCTTCTTATCAAGGCCCGCGAGGCAACAGGGCTTCCCTTTGTTACCGAGATTATGAGCGCGTCGCACCTCGACCTCTTTGCCGACGTCGACATTATACAGGTGGGTGCACGTAATATGCAGAACTTTGAGCTTCTCAAGGAGCTCGGACGCAGCGACAAGCCCATTCTTCTCAAGCGCGGAATGTCGGCTACACTCAAGGAACTCCTTATGAGTGCCGAGTACATTATGTCCGAGGGCAACGAGAATGTAATTCTCTGTGAGCGCGGTATACGCAGCTACGACAACTATACACGTAACGTGCTCGACCTTGCAGCTGTTCCCGTGCTCAAGGGTCTCACTCACCTGCCCATTATTGTAGACCCCAGCCACGCAACGGGCGTATCGCGCCTTGTGCGTCCTATGGCTTGTGCAGCAACGGCTGCCGGTGCCGACGGACTTATCATCGAGGTACACAACGACCCTGTGCACGCATTGTGCGACGGTGCGCAGTCGCTCACTCCCGAGCAGTTCGGCGAGGTGGCACAGCGTGTCAACGAGATACGTAGCATTATGCACTGATGGCGGGCGAGGCGATGAAGGTAGGCATTGTAGGTCTCGGGCTTATCGGCGGATCGGCAGCAAAGGCGTTCAGCGCTGTCGGCTGCACGGTCTATGCCTACGATGTTGACAAGACTGTTGTCGGTTACGCGCAAATTGAGGGTACTGTAACAAAAGAACTTTCCGACAAGAATATATCCTCTTGCGAACTGTTGTTGCTTGCGGCAACGCCGCAGGCGGTAATAGGCTATCTCAAGGAGAATGCCCATAAAATAGCACCCTCGACAATGGTGGTCGACTTTTGCGGAACAAAGCGCCTTGTGTGCCAGGAGGGCTTTGCCCTTGCACGCAGATACGGCTTTACTTTTGTGGGAGCGCACCCTATGGCAGGCCTGCAGTATTCGGGATATAAATATTCGCGTGCAAACCTGTTCAACGGTGCGTCGCTCATAATGGTGCCGCCCGTGCACGATGATATTGAGATACTCTCGCGCGTAAAGGAGCTGCTCTCTCCGCTGCTGTTCAAGAAGTTTGTTGTGACAACAGCCGACTTTCACGACCGTATGATGGCGTACACCTCGCAGATGTGCCACGTTGTCTCCAATGCCTTTGTCAAGAGCCCGTCGTCGCAATACCACAAAGGGTACAGCGCGGGCAGCTTCCGCGACCTCACCCGTGTGGCGCGTCTTAATGAGGGAATGTGGACCGAGCTTTTTCTCGAGAATAGGGAAAATCTGCTCGAGGAACTCGACTCTCTCATTGCCTCTCTTGCCGAGTACCGCAAGGCCATTGCCGACGGCGATGCCACGGAGTTGTACCGTCTGTTGCACGAGGGTTGCGTTGCCAAGGAAAAGTCCGAGGCTTAGAGTGCGGGAATCCTCTGTTTAAGTTTTTAGAAAATAATATAATGGAATATAATACAATACACGTTGAGGCTTCGCGCAGCTACGATATTCACATAGGGCGCGGGATACTCAATGAGATAGGCTCTCTCATTCGTCCCATTGTGGGCGATTGCCGCTTGGCTATACTAACCGACAGTAATGTCGATGAGCTGTATGGCGAGAGGCTGACCGGACTTTTTGGTGCGGCGGGATATGCTGCCGACAAGTTCGTGGTGCCCGCAGGCGAGGAGTCGAAATGTGCCGACAATCTGCTGGAGTTCTTGAATTTCCTTGCCGACTGCAAACTGACACGCAGCGATGCTGTGGTTGCCTTTGGCGGTGGAGTGGTTGGAGATATGGCGGGCCTGTCGGCTGCTCTCTATTTGCGTGGAGTGAAATATATACAGATACCCACGACGCTGCTTGCTGCCGTAGACAGTTCGGTGGGCGGAAAGACTGCGATAGATATTCCTGCGGGAAAGAATCTTGTGGGTGCTTTCTATCAGCCTTCGTTGGTGTGCTGCGATACGGCCCTTATGGACTCGCTTGCACCCGAGGTGTACCGTGACGGTTGTGCCGAGGTGATAAAGTACGGCGCAATCCTTGATAAGGAGCTCTTCGGTACTCTTGCCCAGGTGCCTTTCGACCGCGAGAAGGTGGTGACACGCTGCGTGGAGATTAAACGCGACGTTGTGCAGAAGGACGAGTTCGACAACGGTCTGCGCGGACTGTTGAATTTTGGCCATACATTCGGGCACGCAATAGAGAAGATGAGCAATTTTGCCGTGTCGCACGGCTCGGCTGTTGCCAAGGGAATGGTTGTTGCAGCGCGTATGGCCCCACTTTGCGGCCTGCAGGATGTGACCGGAGAAATTGTTGCCCTGTTGCAGCAGTATGGCTTTGACCTTACTTGCGGCTACAGTGCCGATGAACTTTATGATGCTATCCTGAGCGACAAGAAACGTCGTGGAGGCAATATAACGGTGGTGCTCCCCAAGGCCATAGGCAACTGTGTGCTTGTGACGCTCACTGTCGAGGAACTTTATACAAAACTAAAGGAGGTATTGGGATAATGGATATAAGGCTCAGTGGTATATTGTCGGGCAGTGTGGTGCCTCCACCGTCAAAATCGCAGGCGCACCGTATGCTCATCTGTGCGGCATTGGGAAAAGAACCCTGCCGCATTGCCTGCAGTGCGCTCAACGACGATCTTGTTGCCACAATGAATTCCCTCAATGCCCTGGGAGCAGCGATAAGCTACAGTGACGGCTGTTTCCTTGTGCAACCCGTGAGGGTACAGAAGGGTGGTACGCTCAACTGTGGCGAGAGTGGCTCTACGCTGCGCTTCCTCCTGTCGGTGGCTGCAGTGCTTGGTGCCGATGCTACGTTTGTGGGTGCGGGCAAATTGCCACAGCGTCCCAACGGTGACCTCCGTAGTGCGCTGTCGTTGCACGGAGTAGCCTTTGAACGGCATAATCCCCCCGCCGAGCTTCCGCTTACCTGTAAAGGACGTCTGTCGGGCGGAAAGTATCTCCTTCCGGGAAATATATCCTCGCAGTATCTTACAGGACTGCTCTTTGCTCTTCCGCTTGCAGGGGAGGACAGCGAGATTGAGATAACAGGCACGCTCACAAGTGCCTCATACATACAGATGACGCTCGATGCGGTGCGCAGCGCGGGCATCGTGGTCAACAGCAAGGGAAACATATTCACAATCCCGGGCAACCAGCAATATACGCTGCCGCAAGATGTTACGGTCGAGGGCGACTGGTCGTCGGCTGCATTCTGGATTGTTGCGGGAGTGATAGGCAAGAATCCTGTCACCGTGTGCGGAATGAACCGCGATTCGTTGCAGGGCGACAGGGCTATAATAGACCATCTGCGCAAGATGGGTGCTTTCATCGAGGAGCGCGGGGATGGCATCGTTGCAATGCCCTCGCATCTGTTCGGTACGGAGCTCGATTGTATGGATACCCCCGACCTTGTGCCTGTGCTCGCTGTTGCAGCCTCGGCTGCCGACGGAGAGACTACCTTCACAAATGTTGGCCGTCTGCGCTACAAGGAGAGTGACCGCCTTGCTGCAATGCAAAGGACGCTTGCCGCCTTTGGCATTGCATCGGCAGTGGGCGAGGATACGCTCACTGTATATGGCGGAAAAGCCGTGGCAAAGGATTGTGTCGACAGCTTCGGCGACCACCGCATTGCAATGTCGGCAGCAATACTCTCCACGATAGCCGAGGGAGAGACTGTGATAAAAGGCGCTGAGTGTGTGGCAAAGTCGTATCCACGTTTTTACGATGACTTCTGCTCGCTTGGAGGAAAAATATTGAAAGACAAATAAAAAATATAATACTTATGGATTTAGACGCATTACGTAAACAGATTGACGAGATTGACTCCAATATGTGCGACCTATTTGCACAACGTATGCAGGTGGTTACAGATATTGCCCGTTACAAAAAAGAGAATAATATGGTTGTGTATCACCCCTCGCGTGCGCGTAACGTGCTGCACAATGTGTCGAAACGCCTCGGTCCCGAGTTCGAGGGCTACGGACGCACACTCTATCATACGATATTCGACCTGAGCGAATCGTACCAGACACGTGTGCTTGCCGAGGACAGCGACTTCTTCAAGGATATAAAAAGGATTACGTCGGCTCCTCCCCAGCCCTTCCCCAAGCGTGCTTCGGTGGCTTGTGCCGGTTGCGAGGGCTCGTATGCGCATCTTGCATCGGAGCGTCTGCTCGACCTCCCCGAGATTATGTATATGAGCAATTTCGAGGGTGTATTCAAGGCTGTCAACAGCGGATTGTGCCAGTTTGGAGTGCTGCCCATCGAGAACTCTCTGGCGGGTTCGGTAAATGCCATTTACGACCTTCTCTCGGAGTATAACGTGAGCATCGTGCGCAGCGTGCGCCTTAAAGTGGACCACTCGTTGCTTGTTCACCCCGGCACAAAGCTCGAGGATATACGCGAGATTTATTCGCACCAGCAGGCTATCAACCAGTGCTCCGACTTCCTCTCTACACTCAAGGACGTGCGCATAATACCGGTTGAGAATACAGCTGAGGCGGCGCGTATGATTGCCCTCTCGGGCGACCGCACAAAGGCATCGCTCTCGTCGCGTCTCTGTGCCGAGCTCTATCATCTGCAGCCTCTCAAGACAGCAGTGCAGAACCGTGACAACAACTACACGCGTTTCATCTGCATCTCCAAAGAGCCGCAGATATATTCGGGTGCCGACCGCACAAGTATAATGATGCTTATTCCCAACCGTCCCGGTACACTCTTCCGTATAATGTCGCGTTTCAACGCGTCGGGTGTGAACCTTGTGAAGCTGGAGAGCCGTCAGATTCCCGAGCGCGAGTTCGAGTACCGCTTCTACTTCGACATCGAGGCGTCGGTGTACAGCGAGGAGTTCCTCTCGCTTATGTGCGAGCTGCACGAGTGTGGCGAGCAGTTCAAGTATTTCGGTACATACGCCGAGATTATCTGACACGGTCCCGTATAACAGGCAAATAATGATAGAGGGCTGTTGTTGTTACAGGCATACAGCCTTCTTTTTTAATAAATTAATCTATGAAGAAAATTTTAGTAATCAACGGACCCAATATCAATATGCTGGGCTTGCGTGAGCCGCAGATGTACGGTGCAAGGAACTACACGGCCTTGCGCGAGTTCATTTGTGAGAGTGCGGCCGAGGCAGGGCTTCAGGTGGAGTTCTTCCAGTCGAACCACGAGGGTGACATTGTCGACAAGATACAGGCTGCCTACGGCTGGTTCGACGGCATACTCATCAACCCTGCCGCATACACCCACACAAGCGTTGCCATACTCGATGCTCTCAAGGCTGTGGGTCTGCCTACCGTGGAGGTTCATCTTACCGACATTTCGCAGCGCGAGGAGTTCCGCCGTTTCTCATACGTATCGCTATATGCGCACAAGACAATATGCGGAAAGGGCTTCGAGGGCTACCGCGAGGGACTGCTCTTCCTGCGCGGAATGTTAAGCGAATAAATCTGTCTCAATATGAAGATTTTCTCAACCTCGGCAGTGGCGCAGATTGATGCGCTGACGGCAATGTATGAACCTGTCAGCTCGGTCGATCTTATGGAGCGTGCCTCTCGCACTCTTACCTGTGCGCTCGTCGATTATTTCCCGAACACCAACGAGTTTGTAATATTCGCTGGCTCGGGCAACAATGGAGGCGACGGTCTTGTGATGGCGCGTTTGCTCTTTGAGAGGGGGTTCAGCGTCGGCGTGTATATGATAGATACTGCGGCAAAATTGTCATTCTGCTGCCAAAAGGCTATGGAGCGTCTGCGCAAGGAGACCTCTGTTTCAGTGCGCAACATTGGGGAGTGTGCGTTGCCGTCTGATGCGGTGGTTGTCGATGCGCTCTTCGGCAGCGGGCTCAACCGTCCGCTCACAGGTGCGGCTGCCTCGGCCGTGAAGTTCATAAACGGCCTCTCCCTGCCGGTGGCAGCGGTAGACATTCCATCGGGTCTTATGGGCGAGGATAACAGCGTTGTAGACAAGGAATGCATTGTGCGTGCCGACGTTACCTTTACGCTGCAGTTTCCCAAGCTGTCGATGCTCTTTGCCGACAATGAGCCTTTTGTGGGCGAACTGCGGGTGCTGGATATCGGGTTGAGCCGTCGGGCTATGGACGAGGTTGGGCATCTTGCGTTTATAACCGGGGAAGATGAGGCTGCGGCTCTTGTGCGTCCGCGCCGCTGCCATTCGCACAAGGGCGATTATGGACGTGCGCTGCTCGTTGCGGGCTCACGGGGAATGGCGGGTGCATCGGTGCTTGCCGCAAAGGGTGCGCTGCGCTCAGGTGTGGGGCTGTTGACTGTCCACGTGCCGCAGTGCAACAACGCAATCCTGCAGACAGCCGTTCCCGAGGCAATGACAAGCATCGACTATTGCGATACGCATTTCTCGGCAGCTCCTTTTATGGAGCGCTATTCGGCTGTGGGTGTAGGCCCCGGCATCGGACAGTCGACAATGACCTCGGGTGCCCTGATGCAGCTTATCGACAAGTGTAATGTTCCTATGGTGGTAGATGCCGATGCTCTCAACATACTGTCGTTCCACCCGCATTGGTTCAAGCGTCTGCCCCAGGGTAGTGTTGTCACTCCCCACCCTGGTGAGTTTGCGCGTATGACGGGTGGTGCTGCAAGTGGTTACGATGCCCTGCAAAAGGCGCTTGCCTTTGCCCGTGAGAATAATGTGTGCGTGGTGCTCAAGGGTGCTTATACGCTTGTCGTTGAGCCGTCGGGCGAGTATAGCTTTAACGGCAGCGGTAACCCTGGAATGGCAACGGGAGGCAGTGGAGACGTTCTTGCGGGCGTTATCCTTGCGTTGCTCGCACGAGGGTACAGTGCCTACGACGCGGCGCGCCTGGGTGTATATGTGCACGGTGCTGCGGGCGACTGTGCTGCCGCTGCTCTTGGCGAGACGGCAATGTGCGCGGGGGATATTGTAGAGTACCTTCCGCAGGCGTGGAGAATGTTGGAAAAATATTGATTTTATGAATTTTCATCGTTTCCTCAGGGATTGGTCGCTGCCCATTGCTATGCTTGCAGGCGTGGCAATGTATATGCTGTATGTGAATATCCCTCTTTTCGACAGTACACACAAGGTGGCAAACGAAGTGGTTGCCTTTGTACAGCCTATGCTCATTTTTCTTATGCTTTTCATAACCTTCTGCAAGATACGCTTGAGTGAGCTGAGGCTTGTAAAATGGCATCTGTGGCTTGTGGCCTTCCAGTTGCTGTGGCTTGCGGCGCTGTCGCTGGCAATGGCTTTCTGCCCCTCGCTGCCGCAGGAGGCGCGTGTCATATTGGAGTCGGCAATGCTCTGTCTCATCTGCCCCACAGCAACGGCTGCAGCCGTCATTACAGCGCGTCTGGGTGGCAATGCAGCCTCGCTCATCTCCTACACTATGCTCATAAATGTTTCGGTGGCAGTGGTTGCTCCTCTCTTCTTTACTTTGGCCCACCCTGTAGATGGTGTCTCTTTTATGGCCTCATTTGCAAGGATTATAAGCAAGGTGTTCCCGTTGCTTCTCTGTCCGCTCGTGGCTGCCGAGGCTGTGCGCCGTTTCCTTCCCAGTCTGCACACGTTTATAGTGGGAAAGGGGCGCGATTGGCCTTTTTATCTGTGGCTTGTGGCTCTCTCGCTTGCCATTGCAATCACGTCGCGTGCAATTGCACACGCGGCAATGCCGCTGTTTGTGATGGCGGGTATTGCCCTTGTCTCGTTTGTGTGCTGTATAATGCAGTTTGCCGTGGGGCGCTTCGTTGGGGCGCGTTTCGGCGAGAGGATTACGGGCGGTCAGGCATTGGGACAAAAGAACACCGTGTTTGCCATCTGGCTTGCCTATACGTTCTTGACTCCTGTTACGGCAATAGCAGGAGGTTTCTACAGCATTTGGCACAATGTGGTGAACACGTTGCAACTGTATAAGCACAACCATAGCAAGGAAAGGAAAACTTATTGATGAATACGAATATCGGGTAGGAACTTCAAGATTCCTACCCGATATGGTTTCTGTTGCCTTTTTGTTTTGGGGCTGTTATGTTCTTACTCCTCGGGAGCAAACATAGGGTCCCAAGCGGGGAGCTTTGTGGGCTTCTCCTTGAGTACGTCGAGCACCTTGGCGGGAGCATATTTCTTGTCTACCACAAGGCGGAACATATACTCGTTGAACCACTCGTCGGTCATAATGATTGTTCCGTGGTGTCCCGAGCTTGCGCCCCAGCTGTTCTCAACCTGCCATTTTACGGGGTTGCCGTTGCTGTCGAGGTCTACAGCCTTGAGGGTCATTGCGTGCGATGAACCGCTGTCGTATGTGAGTACGCGCTCGCGCTTGTCCATTCCGAACTCCACGCCAAAGAGTGTCTCGTAATCGTAGTTGTCGATGTCGAGCAAACCGCGCTTGGAATCGAGGAATTTACCAACGTCGCAAGAGAAATACATCATTGTGCTGTCCTTGATGGATGCTATTGCCATTGCCTTGATTTCGTCCAAGGGAAGGTTCACGTAGAGCCAGTTGTGTCCGTCGTAGGCGTGGCGGTCGTACTCAATCTCGTAGCTCTTCCAGTAGGGGCGTGTTGGGTCGTTCATAAGCATTACATAGTTGTTCTGAAGGTCCCAGCCGATATATTTCTGGTAGAAGCTCATAGGTGTGTATGTCTGCGGCTCCTCGCGGTATTTGCCGTTGGCATCCTTGGGGGCCCAGGTGAACTCGGTGGGAGGAACGCCGTAAACGGTTGCCAGCATACGGTAAACAACCTTCAACTGCTCCTTCTTCATAGCCTGGAGCTCCTTCTCTTTTGCGCCCTTTTCCGATGCCTGGCGCAGACGCAAACCGAACTCTCTCAATTTGCGCTTGAGCAGGCTGTTGAATGCGTTTGTGCTGTTGCTTGTGTAGGTCTCCTTCATCACACCTTTGGGTACAAGGCCGTACTTTGTAATGATGTCGGCAACTCCGGTGAATGTGCCTCCGTCGCTCAGGGGGTTACGGAAGAGCCAATCGACGGTGCGGTCGTCGAACGATGCCTTGCGTGTGTCAATCACTCCCTGAAGGAAGAGGTTCGACTTCTCGAGCTGGTCGAAGAAGAAACTGTACACCTGAGAGAATTCGAATGCGCCCAGATTGTTCTCGGCAATCATCTTGGCACGCATCACGTTCATTCCGGTGAATAGCCAGCAGCGGCCCGACGACTCCTGGTCACTGATGCCTTTTGAGTTTACGCTGTTGCTGAAGTAGGTGTCCATCTCATTCTGGTTCGCCTGATTGATGGCCATTGTATTCACGTTGTTGTTGAGCAGAATGTTTCTAAGTGCATCCTCTGCTGCTGTGGGTTTGTAGCTCTCGGTAAGTTCCTTGAGCATCTGGGCATCTATGCCTCCGTTGTTCTGTGCAGTTGCACCCATTGCAATGAACATTGCAGCAAGGTATCCTGCGAATCTTAGACTCTTTTTCATTTTCTTATTTTTTATTGTGTTTATGTTCTTTTTGCGAAGATACGCTTTTTTATCTTCTGTTGCAATATCTTGCCGGTTATTGGGCCGGCAAAGCCTTCTGCCGAAGCTCGTCGACAAAGGCAAGAGCCGTCTCCACGTCCTTTACATTGTTAACCGTTATCACATAGCGTCCGTTCACATCGCGGCAGCTGCATTTGAATTGTGTGCCGGAAACACCAAGGAGTATGCCGCCGAATGTATCACTTTCGTAGAAATGCCTGTTGCTGCCGTCTATGAAGAAGAGCGTCATCTTCCCTCCTTTGAGGTAGATTTTTTCCACTCCAATCTCCTGTGCCTTACGGCGCAGCGATACCATTCGTATAAGTTCCTCGCCCTCACGCGGGATTTTTCCGAAGCGGTCCTGCATACGGGCACTGAAGGCCTTCAGTTCCTTTTCGTTTGTTATTGAGTCCAGTTCGCGGTACAGCAGTATGCGCTCGTTGCTGTCGGGCACATACAGCGGGCCGAAGAACAGTTCAAGGTCGCTCTCAACAAGACAGTCGTCGACGTAGCTGTCGCTCGCCTTAGCCTCCTCCTGCAGAATATCCGAGAACTCCTCGACCTTAAGCTCGCGCACAGCCTCGGCAAGAATCTTCTGGTAGGTCTCGTATCCCAGGTCGGCAATGAAGCCGCTCTGCTCCGCTCCCAGAAGGTTGCCCGCACCGCGTATGTCCAGATCCTGCATTGCAATGTTCATTCCGCTGCCAAGCTCGTTGAAGCTCTCTATTGCCTCAAGACGGCGCCGGGCCTCGCTGTTGAGGGCATCGCGGGGAGGGGTGAGCATATAGCAGAAGCCCTTTCGCTTGCCTCGTCCCACACGTCCGCGCATCTGGTGCAGGTCGCTCAGTCCAAAGCTCTGCGCCTGATTTATTATTATGGTGTTCACATTGGGAATGTCAATTCCGTTCTCCACTATGGATGTTGCTATGAGCACGTCGTAGTCGTGGTTGATGAAGTCGTACAGAATCTTCTCCAGCGCAGTAGGCTCCATCTGTCCGTGGCCTATGCACACGCGGGCATCGGGGATATTGCGCTGTATCATATTCTGCAGTTCCTGCATATTGGATATGCGGTTGTTTATGAGGAATACCTGTCCGTTGCGGCTGAGCTCAAAATTCACGGCATCTTTTATTATCTCGGCATCGAATGTGTGTATCTCGGTGTGTATCGGGTAGCGGTTGGGCGGCGGTGTCTGTATTATCGACAGGTCGCGTGCACCCATTATGGAGAACTGCAGCGTGCGGGGAATGGGTGTGGCGCTCATTGTGAGGGTATCCACATTCACTTTTATCTGGCGCAGCTTCTCCTTTATCGACACGCCGAACTTCTGCTCCTCGTCGATGATGAGCAGTCCAAGGTCCTTGAATTTCACCTCCTTGCTTGTGAGCTTGTGCGTTCCAATGACAATATCCACCTTTCCATCGGCAATATTCTTGAGCACCTCCTTTATCTGCGCCGCGCTGCGCGCCCTGCTCAGGTAGTCGACGGTGCAGGGAAAATCCTTTAGGCGCTCCTTGAATGTGAGATAGTGCTGATAGGCAAGCACGGTGGTGGGCACAAGCACTGCCACCTGCTTTCCGTCGGTTGCAGCCTTGAAGGCAGCGCGTATCGCAACCTCGGTCTTTCCGAAGCCCACATCACCACACACAAGGCGGTCCATAGGGCGCTTGCGCTCCATATCCTGCTTCACCTCGTTGGTAGCCTTATGCTGGTCGGGGGTATCCTCGTACATAAAGCTGGTCTCAAGCTCTGTCTGAAGATAGCTGTCGGGCGAGAAGGCGAAGCCCTCCTCTCGGTAGCGCTGCGAGTAGAGTTTTATGAGGTCGCGCGCAATATCCTTTATCTTCTTCTTGGTGCGCTCCTTCATACGCTCCCACGCACCTGTGCCGAGCTTGCTCACCGAGGGCGGCTCGCCCTCTTTCCCGCGGTACTTCGATATTTTGTGCAGGTTGTGTATCGACACGAACACAACGTCGTCGTTCTTGTATATGAGTTTGATTGCCTCCTGCACAGTGCCGCCGTTGGGCACGCGCACAAGCCCTCCGAACTTTCCTATTCCGTGGTCTATGTGCACAATGTAGTCGCCAATCTTGAACTCCTTCAGTTCCTTGAGGGTGAGCGCTACCTTTCCGCTGCGGGCCTTGTCGCTGCGCAGGCGGTAGTTGTGGAAACGTCCGAACAGCTGGTGGTCGGTGAAGAAGAGCGCGTGCAGGGTGTTGTCGACAAAGCCCGTGTGTATGGTGCGGTCGACGGGGATGATGGGGATATTTCCGTTGCGCTCGTCGAATATTGTCGTCAGGCGTTCTGCCTGACGGGCATCGTCGGCAAGGAAATATATAGTGTATCCGCGCTCCTTGTAGTCTATGAAAGTATTTGCCACAAGGTCGAAGTCCTTGTTGAACGACGGCTGCGGCGAGGTGTCGAAATTGACCTTTGTCCCCTCCTGCAGATGGGCGCTGCGCAGCTCCCAGCGCTGCGTGCTGCGTACAAATGCGTCAAGCTCGGCAACTGTCATCAGCTCGGGCATCTGTGGTGCGCTGTCGTCGGAGAGGCGTGCCTGCAGGGTGAAACCTTCATCGTGCAGGCGCTGTATGCTGTTGCGTATGAACTCCATATCCTTGACAACAAGAATGGTATTCTTGGGTAGGAAAGAGATTATAGGGACACTCTCCTTTCCTGTCATCTTGGGCACTATCGTCGCCTGCTCCACCTTTTGCTTTGACAACTGCGTGTCAACTTCAAAAGTACGTATGCTCGTGACCTCGTCGCCAAAGAAGTCTATGCGGAAGGGCAGTTCCGACGAGTAGGAGTATATGTCGATGAGGCTACCGCGCACGGCGAACTCGCCCGGTTCATATACGTATGTCACCTCCTTGAACTCGAGCATAGCCAACTGTTTCTCGAGCTCGTCGCGGCTGATGTTGCTGCCCACCTCCACCGAGAGGCTTTTCTCCTTGAGGTCGCTCTGCGAGGCCACCTTCTCGGCAAGGGCATCGGGGTGCGTCACAATGAGAAGCCCCTCCTTGCGGCGGCGGTTGACGAGGCGGCTCATCACTTCGGTGCGCAGTATGCGTCCCGCGTCATCTTCGTGGCCGTATTTTATGGCACGACGGAACGACGAGGGGAAAAACAGGGTGTTCTCCTCGCCGCTCACCTGGACAATATCGTGATACATATACCCGGCCTCCTCCACGTCGTTCATCACCACCAGAAGCGTCTGTTCGGGTACACGCTCCTTGAAGCCGGCAAGCACAAGTGCTGCCGAACTGCCCGAAAGACCGCCAATGAGCGTCTCCTTATTGTTTTCCTCCCTTAGCTTTACAAGCGCGTCCACTCCCGGATGCACAGCAAATATATCTTTTATCTCTTTTGCATTCATAATCAAAGGTCAAATGTACAAATAAACAAGCTAATTGCACCGATAATTTGACGCAACTTTTGTTTAGTGCTCCCTTTTTTTAGCTTACAGAGTAAAAAAATGTTCTCTTCCTTTCCTCTTTTTGCAGTAAACGACAAAAATATTTTGCGTCGCAGTAAAAAATATTGAAACGGACTTTATGTTTTTGTTTGCTTTCTTTTATATTTGCGGTACATAGTGAATATATACACTACATTGCCAGTGATAAAGTGCGGACAAGTTTCGCTTTATCGCTCATCTATTGGTATATATTGTTTATCGACATCAAAATATCTCGACTATGGAACTATTTTCAAATTTGAAAAATGTAATATGTGAGTACAAGGGCCCAAAGAACGAGAATGGCACTCCTCACGGATATGGTGTGATGGAGTATTCCGCAAAGAAAAACAAACATTACAAATACGAGGGAATGTTTGTCAATGGCAAGCGTCACGGTTACGGCACATGGGCTGTAAGATACACTGTGGAGAACAAATATAAAGAGTGGGAGTGGTATCAGATTGGCGAATATGATTCTTGTGGCAGGTTTATACGCCCAAAACACGAGCCTGGCTCATACAATAGGTATGTGCACGGGTGGAATATAGTTGTCAGGGGGTGGTGGAAAAACGACGAGCTTGTTTGTGACTTGACGGATGAAAAGGTAGAGGTTCCCGACTTTGAGATAACGCACGACAGTGAGTTTTTGAGACGCTTTTACGATAATAGGGACATCAGACGCCTTTCGCCCCAGATGGTCGAGAAAATGCGTCAGAGCAGCGACCCTTATGGCGTGTACGGCTATGGACAATGGCTGTTCCGTATGCGCCCCGATGGTGATAGGTCGCTTATCGAAGCGCAGAAGTGCTTTAAGTATGCGCAAGAAAATGATGTTGTAGATGCCATTCAGATGCTCTCCATAATGTACGCCAATGGCGAATTTTACAGATGCATCGAGGCTGGCGGAGAGATAATGGAAATGTCCGCTACAAATGCCCTGATGTATAATGATATTGCAATAAAAAAGGGTAGCGAATATGCTCGTCTTGTAAGGAACGACGACCTTTTCTATGGCAGAGTGCATCTGCCTGCTGACAAGGAGAAGGCTATTGCCGAGGCCGAGCAAGAGGCTGCCGTTCAGGGCGCATCGTTGCTGTGGACAGAACAGTTGGGCTGGTACTATCAGGCAGTGGGGCGCTTGGACGATGCGATAGCAGCCTTTGAAAAATGTATATTGAGTGGTTTGTACTATGCTATCGACTTTCTAGCCTGTCTGTATTACGAAAAGGGTGATACTGAATATGCCAATGTTCTTATGGAGCAGGGTGTGAGAATGAGTGTTCCGGGTTGTATGGTTTATGGAATAGAGAAAGAGGCAAAATGGGATGAACTGTACTTGACGCAACAAGTGAGAATTAACAAACGCCTGACCGAGAATCTGAAAAAGGGTATAGAGCTTGGCGACGGCTTCTGTGCTTATGTGTTGGCATATTGCTTGATATATGGTAAATTGGGATTCAGAGTGGATGTAGTCGAAGGACTGAGGGCTGCTTATCGTGGTGTCAGGTTGGGCAATAGATGCTGTCGCTCTTTCATTGTGAGTCTTATGGAAGATTTTGTGGGTCATATGGATAGCGACGAGGTTGACAATGACCTGCCCGAGGATTTGCAGATGACCGAAAATGAGCTTCGAATGATGAGACTCAATGCCTTGCGACGCGGCGACGATGAGATGCTCGACAAGGTTATTGCCGATGAGGATGCTTACATTAGTATGGGTTACGGCGAGGAGATAAGCAACGTTTGGCGGCCAAGGCAAAAGGAACTGAAAAAGAACGGGGAACCAGCCTTGGAGCCTCTTCCGCAGTTCTTTACTACGCCTATCGAGCCTACGGTGATGATAATCCAACCATCGGGCTTTACCGATTTTGTCGAGGCCGATGTATCGGAAATGTCGTTCCGTCAGATGGGCGAGCTTATCGATGCCGATGGGGTGGATGCGGTTCATTTCTCGGCTCCGCTGACAAAGATTACAAAGGTGTGTGCTTTGGAAAAGCAGGTGACAATGTATGTCGACAGGAACGCAGTGGCTAAGGGCCTTCCCGATAATCCTGTAGCAACAATGCTCTATGGTAACAGCTACGAGATAAGGGGCGCGGTTATTATCGCAATGGAAGATGAGAAGTATGACACCTATTCTTTTGGTACCGAGGAAGAAATGGAGAATGTTTACGACGCAATAGATGATTTTACAGGCGGCCTTCTGATGCGCGACTGGGAACAGGAAGATGCGCATAACGACCCGTGGGCATAAACTGTGTTAAGAGAAGAATAGCGTCAAGAATTTAGAGCATAGATAATCGGCAAGATACAACCAAGCGATTGTATCTTGCCGATTATCTATGCCCCCTTGTGCTGATAAAAATAAAATTCAATGAAAATTGAAACAAACTGTCAAACTCTTCTCGTTTTTACGCAAGTTTTCGTTATCTTCGCAAATTGAATAAACATACAACAATGGCAAAGAGCGACAGTGTAATTATTATACCCACATACAACGAAAAGGAGAACATCGGAAAGATGATACGCACGCTGCTTGCACTCGAGCACCGGTTCGATGTGCTTGTGGTTGACGATGGCTCGCCCGACGGTACTGCCTCTATCGTGAAATCCCTTATGCAGGAGTTTCCCGAGAGGGTCTTTATAATAGAGCGCAGCGGAAAGCTCGGACTTGGAACTGCATATATCACAGGCTTCAAATGGGCATTGCAGCAGGGATACGAGTATATCTTTGAGATGGATGCCGATTTTTCGCATAACCCCGACGATGTGCCGCTTTTGTACGAGGCGTGCGCAAAGGACGGTTACGACCTTTCTATAGGCAGCCGTTACGTGACGGGTGTAAACGTTGTGAACTGGCCTATGGGACGTGTGCTTATGTCCTACTTTGCATCGAAGTATGTGCGGATGATTACACGCCTTCCGGTGTATGATACTACTGCAGGCTTCAACTGCTACCGCCGTAAGGTGCTCGAGACAATAGACCTCGACTCTATCCGTTTCAAGGGATATGCCTTCCAGATTGAGATGAAATTCACCACGCACAAGTGCGGATTCAAGATAAAGGAGGTACCTGTGATTTTTGTGAACCGCGTGCTCGGAGAGTCAAAGATGAGTGGCGGAATATTCAGCGAGGCTTTCTTTGGGGTGATAAGGCTAAAGATTGGCAGCTGGTTCAAGAAGTACCCACAAGGAAGATAATGTGACAACAATTATGACAAACGATACAAATTTACAATTCGAGAAGGTGCTTGCCGTGTGCCGTGAGCTTTTCGGCAAGAAACTGTATGACTACGGAGCTTCGTGGCGCATAATGCGTCCTGAGTCGCTCACTGACCAGATTTACATTAAGGCAAAGCGCATACGTAACCTTGAGACCGGAGCCGAGAATCTGGTGGGCGAGGGTATCGTATCGGAACTCATCGGCATCGTGAATTATGGAATAATTGCCCTTGTGCAGCTTGAACTTGGTTACAGCGACAATTGTGACATTACCCCCGACAAGGCGATGGAGCTCTACGACGCAAAGGCAAAGGAGGCCCTTGAGCTTATGAAGCGCAAGAACCACGACTACAACGAGGCGTGGAGAGGAATGCGCACAACATCGTATACCGACCTTATCCTCACAAAGATATGGCGCACAAAGCAGATAGAGGAGCTTGACGGCGCTACAAAGGTGTCGGAGGGTGTCGATGCGAATTATATGGATATGATAAACTATGCAGTCTTCGGGCTGATAAAGAATGGAATTGCCGACTAAGATACGGGCATTCACGGCCGCAATGGTGAACCTGTCGCGTTTGCTGCTTGGTGCGGTTCTTGCAGTCTCGGGTTTTGTGAAGGCGGTAGACCCAAAAGGATTGTTCTATAAACTCAGGGAGTATACCGTTGCATTCAGCCTCGATGCTATCCCCGATGCGTGGGTGGAACTTGCCTCCTTGATGCTTCCGGCTGCCGAGTTTGTCCTGGGCGTGCTGTTGGTAATGGGAGTGTACAACAGGCTTGTCACGAGGCTGGTCTTTGTGGTGTTCCTGCTGTTTACGCCATTTACATTGCTTGTAGCATTGTGGAATCCCGTGCAGGATTGCGGTTGCTTTGGCGATGCTCTGAATATGTCTAATTGGACATCATTTGCCAAGAATGTCATATTGCTGTTGCTTGCAACGGTTGTGTGCATAAAGCATCGTCTCTTTGTCCGTAAGGTGAGGCTGTCGAACAGATGGATGGTTGCTGTCTCCTCGCTGCTTTTTGCCGTGGCGGTCGAGATGGTTGGAGTATATGACTTGCCGATAGTGGATTTCCGTCCATTTGCTGTTGGAACCGACCTGCGCACAGCTACCGAGGATATTCCGTCGGAGTATAAGGTGGTGTACAGGCTCGAGAAGGATGGGCAGACCTGCGAGTTTACCGATGAGAACTATCCCGACAGCACGTGGCGATACTTGGGAAGCCGTTCCGATGTCATCAGGCAGGGTACTCCGGCGAAGATACTCGAC
Organism: Bacteroidaceae bacterium; assembly: GCA_017546635.1. Taxonomy (GTDB): domain Bacteria; phylum Bacteroidota; class Bacteroidia; order Bacteroidales; family Bacteroidaceae; genus HGM04593. The sequence continues at coordinate 30,054 of JAFYSC010000114.1, forward strand.
TTTGTGCTTCTCGACGATGAAGGCAGGGATTACGCGCCCGATATACTTGCTGATAGCGGGTATGTGTTTATGCTGGTGATGCACGATGTCGGGAATGCCGACGAGAGCCGTGTTGATATAATAAACGATTTGTATCTCTACTGCACGGAGCACGGAATACCGTTCTATGCCGTAACAGCGTCGGCCGAGGATGATGTCCTGTTGTGGGGCAAGCGTATCGGAGCCGAGTATCAGGTGCTGTGGGCCGACGATATAATGCTGAAGACGATGATACGCGCCAATCCGGGAGTGATGTTGCTGAAGGACGGCACGGTGGCAGGAAAGTGGAACGTGGAGTATATGCCGCACGTAGGCTATCTTGACGGAGCCGATGAGGGACTGGCTGATGCGCTTGCAGGTGACAGCAGTTATATGCGTAACTGGAAAAGCTGGATACTCATACTGCTGTCTGTAATACTGTTGATTGTGGTTATAGACCTACTGACTAAAGAGAAAAGAAAAACGACGAAAGAAAATACTGACGAGTCAATTAGTGATATTAACAATATAAACCCTAAAAATTAAATGACTATGAGAAAGAAAATTGTAGCAGGTAACTGGAAGATGAACCTGAACCTTCAGGAGGGTGTTGCACTTGCAAAGGAGCTCAACGAGGCTCTTGCTGCCGACAAGCCCAACTGCGATGTAGTAATCTGTACTCCCTTCATTCACCTTGCATCGGTTGTTCCCGCTGTTGACGGCGAGGTTATCGGTGTTGGTGCCGAGAACTGTGCAGACAAGGTTTCTGGTGCATACACAGGTGAGGTTTCTGCATCTATGGTAGCTTCTACAGGTGCGAAGTACGTTATCCTCGGCCACTCTGAGCGTCGTGCATACTACGGCGAGACAGAGGAGATTCTCAAGGAGAAGGTGCAGCTCGCTCTTGCTAACGGCCTTACACCTATTTTCTGTATCGGTGAGGTTCTTGAGGAGCGTAACCAGGGTATCCAGAACGAGGTTGTTTACAAGCAGCTCGCTGGTTCACTCTACGACCTCTCAGCCGAGGACTTCTCTAAGATTATCCTTGCTTACGAACCCGTTTGGGCTATCGGTACAGGCTTGACAGCTACTCCCGAGCAGGCACAGGAGATCCACGCTTACATCCGCTCTACAATCGTAGAGAAGTATGGTGCCGAGGTTGCTGACAACACATCTATCCTCTACGGCGGTAGCTGCAAGGCAAGCAACGCTAAGGAACTCTTCGCTAATGCCGACGTTGACGGTGGACTCATTGGCGGTGCATCGCTCAAGGTTGCCGACTTCAAGGGTATCATCGACGCTTGGAAGTAATGAGAAGAATATTTCTTATGACCTTTATATTGTTCTGCGCCCTTGTCTCAAGGGCTCAGAGCAATATTGTTACTGAACTTGAACGCAATGTGCAGGGTCAGGGTACCGTGCGTGTGACCCAGCCGCAGAAACTGACTGAACTTATGGGCTCTATGGCATTGCGCGACGGCAAGCCGGCGCAGGTCGAGGGGTATAGGGTACTGGTTTACTCGGGCAACAATTCGCGTGCTGCGCGTGACGAGGCGAACAGTATGGCCCAGTATATGAAGGAGAATTTCCCCGGAGCCGAGGTCTATGTGGTATTCGAGTCGCCAATACGCTCGTGCCAATATGGCGACTATCGCACACGTGAGGAGGCCGAGGCTGTTATGTACCGCCTGAAGGCTACGCGCAAGTTCAAGGAAATTTCAGTAAAGAAGACATTGATTAACCTGCCCTATTGATGCGGGGCGGTGATGTGTCGTGACGTATAATAAAAATAAAAGCAGATGGGTCCTGTCTCTGTGCGATAATGCAGGAGGGACACGGGGCCTGCGTCAATAATGATTATGGAAGAGAATAGAGAAAAGACTATAAAGGGACTTATGGATTGTTGCCATAATATGCTTGAACTGTTAGGTGAGGATACGGAACGCGAGGGGCTTGTAAAGACTCCTGAGCGTGTGGCACGTGCCATCCTGGACACGACTGCCGGATACCGCGAGGACCCTCACGCCATTCTGCGCGGAGCTATGTTCAAGGAGGACTATAGCCAGATGGTGATAGTCAAGGACATTGACTTCTATTCTCTTTGCGAGCATCACATACTGCCTTTCTTTGGTAAGGTGCACGTTGCATATATCCCCAACGGATACATTACGGGGTTGAGCAAGATTGCACGTGTGGTCGATGTGTATGCCCGCCGCCTGCAGGTGCAGGAACGTCTCACGTTGCAGATAAAAGAGTGCATTCAGGAGACTCTCAATCCTCTTGGTGTAATGGTGGTTGTAGAGGCGCAGCACCTTTGTATGCAGATGCGTGGCATCAAAAAGCAGAATTCAATAACCACCACCTCGGATTTTTGCGGTGCATTCAATCAGGCAAAGACACGCGAGGAGTTTATGAATCTGTTGCGTAACAAATAATCCCCCAAATTCAAATATTTCCCGGCAGCTGTCTGTCGACGGCCGTTATGTGGTGCCTGCCCCTTGGGTCAGAAGTTCAGTGCGGCACTGCCAAACCCGTATTGTGTGAGCAGTGAGTTCAGTGCCTGCTGTGTCTCTTTCAGGAACTTGAGGTTTTGCATGACCTCGATGTAACGGTTGCTGTCGGCTGCAATTTCAGGGTCTTTCAACTGTGCCATCGTTTGTTTGAGCAGCTCGTCTATGATGCTCTGCTTATAGGAGATTATCAGGCGTGTTGTCTGCTCGAACAGTACTGCGCTCTCGTTGCGCTCCTCGGTCTTGTTCTCGGTGAACAGCTTGCTCAGCAGGTATCTGTCGTTGCACAGCTCAGCTGCCAGATGCGAAATCTCGGCATCGGGGTGCGACTGGAAGTGGCGCTCGGGTACAAAATCTATATCGCTAGCATATTGCGATGCTTCATCGAAGATGCGTTTGTATAGCGGATGGGTGAATTCTATGCCGTCGCCCTGGAACGAGTAGTACAGATGCGAAATGACGCTTTCGGTAAAGGCTGGTGTACCGTTTGTCTTGTCCTCGGGTACCTGGACAAGCTTGTCGCCGTTGCGCAGGAGAAACTGTATTATCGCGCGTTCTTTATTGTGGAGCGGATTATTACTTGCGGTAGCCTGCTGGATTTGGCTCTCTGCAGGTATTGTTGCGGGCTCGTCGTCGGCAGGTATGCTGTTTTCTTCCCTTCTGCTGTTGGGGGTGTCCTGCTGCTTGCGCTTGTAAATCTCCTCGGCGTGCTTGAGGCGCAGCTTTGCTGTCTCTGATACAAGCAACTGCTCGCTCACATTGAGCATCTCGCTGCATTTTTTCAGGTATTCGCTGCGAAGGATATCATTGGGTATTACGGCAATGCTTCGCACTACATCTCCAATAAGTGATGCGCGGCGTATCGGGTCGTCGCCAACCTCGTCCAGCAGCAGGTTGGTCTTGAAGCGTATGAAATCCACCTTGTTGCGGTTGATGTATTCCTCAACCTCCTCGCTCGAGTGGCTCTGTGCATAGCTGTCGGGGTCTTCTCCTTCGGGCAACAGCACAACGTTTATGTTCATTCCCTCTTCGAGAAGCATATCTATTCCTCGGAGCGAGGCCTTTATGCCGGCTTTATCGCCGTCGTAGAGCAGTGTGACGTTGCTCGTAAAACGGTGTATAAGGCGTATCTGTCCTGTTGTGAGCGATGTGCCCGATGAGGCTACCACATTCTGTATTCCTGCCTGGTGCATGGAAATCACGTCGAGATATCCCTCGACAAGTATGCAGCAATCGTGCTGCATTATGGCCTGTTTCGAGAAGTAGAGTCCATAAAGATGGTTGCTCTTGTGGTAAATCTCGCTTTCGGGGGAGTTTACATATTTTGCTGCTTTTGGGTTGTTCTGCAGTATTCTGCCGCCGAAGGCTACTACCTTACCCGATATTGTGTGTACGGGGAATGTTACTCTTCCCCAAAAACGGTCTATCAATCGGCCGTCGTCGGTGGAGTAGCATACGCCTGTCTTGGCTATGAGCTCGGCGTTGTATCCTGCCTTCAATGCGGTAGTGGCGAATGTATCGCGTTTCTCGGGCGAATATCCCAGGCCGAATTTCTTAATTGTCTCGTCGCGCAGTCCGCGTCGGCGGAAGTAACTCATTCCTATAGCCTCGCCCTCTTGGGTTCCGAACAGCGTGTCCACAAAGAATTGTTGTGCATATTGGTTTATTACGAACATACTCTCGCGCATATTCTGTGCCTGCACCTCCTCGTTGGTCAGTTCCCTTTCCTTTATTTCTATATGATATTTTCTTGCTAGCCATCGCAGGGCATCGGGGTAGCTAAGTTGCTCGTGCTCCATAATAAAGTGTACGGGATTGCCTCCCTTGCCGCAACCGAAACATTTGCAATAGTTCTTTGCCGGTGAGACTGTGAACGATGGGGTTTTTTCATCGTGGAACGGACAAAGCCCAATTAAGTTCACACCGCGTCTTTTAAGGGTTACGAATTCTCCTACAACTTCTTCTATTTTTGCTGCATTCGTTATTTGTTCTATGGTATCGCGGTCTATCATTGGCTGTTTATTTATTCCTTCTTTTGCAAAAGTAGTGTAAGCCGGGCGAAGAACAAAATAAGAAGTTGTTTAAATTTATCTCCTTGAAATTTTTATAGGTCTTTTTTAGGATGTTTTTTCATTTTTTAAGGGTGGAAAGTTCGTTTTATTTTGGTATATCAGAATCGTTTTTTTGAAGTTTTTTATGAAAATTGATTTTTTTGAGATTTGTTAGCTTTTTTAGGTTAAAATGTTTTACTTTGTGGCGTAAAGTGTGAATGTTATGTATACAAGTGGCTCCATTATTAGAAATGTTAATAATAATTCCCTTATTCATTTGTGAAGTGAGGAATTTTTGTGTAATAGAATGGATACGTTGCCGGATTTGATAATAATAATGAGTTTTGTTCCCACTATCAGAATTCTTGATATAATATCTGCAAATTTTATAATCTTATGAAACATTTTTATTTAATGCGTCTTTTCAATGTGTTACTGTTGTTATCCTGCGTGATAGGTGCAAATGCGTTTGAAAAAGAAAACCCAACCAACAATTTTGCTGTTGAAGCAAATGATATTGTTAAAGCTGCCGGGCAGGGGACTGCGTATCAATCAAAACCAATCTATTATGAAGAGCCTAACTTGCATTTATATTTTACGATAAATGAAGAGACAAAGGAGGCTATACTTGGTACAGGTACATCAGATGAATATAATGCATTAGCCTATAATTCATTCGATTATGAAGAAAACTCCGAGCGACAGAAACAATGGGCAAATATTGTAGTACCAAGTACAATAACATATTTAGATGAAACATACACCGTTGTGGCAGTTTCAACCAAAGCATTCTATAGAACTACGGTAGTTCATTCAGTATCATTGCCTGAAACTATAAAGGAGATAGGTTCCAGTGCTTTTTCTTGGTGTGTAAACCTAAAACAGATAAATATTCCTTCCCAGGTAACATCAATAGCGCGAAGTGCTTTTTATCTTTGTTACAAACTTGAAAGTGTTGTTTTGCCACCAAATGTAAAAAGTATTGGTTCATTTGCTTTTGGTGAATGCTGGGCGCTGAAGAAGATTAATATTCCGGGAAATTGTACAACCATAGAAAATGACGCTTTCTGTTGGTGTACAAGTTTGTCCCATCTTATTTTAGAAGATGGAGAAGAACCGCTTGAGTGTGGTTATAATTATGGGTTAAGCATAAATTATGAAGGAGATGGAACACTTGATAAGCCACGTTACCGAGGTGTATTTGCAGATCTGCCCAGGATTGATACCTTGTATTTAGGAAGAACGTTTGTTTGCCCAACTGATTACAATGGGCAGCAGATGAGACCGTTCTTGTCTATTTCTAATTATGGCAATACAGGAACAGCTTTGCCCAGATCATATACGGGAAAGGGGGTTGATAAGATTATTTTTGGAGATAATGTAGATGAGATACAAGACTCTTTATTTTGGTCCTCTACAATAAATAGTCCACTTGTTTTACCATCAAACTTAAAAAGTATTGGAAAACATAGTTTCTATTCTGGGTGGATAGGCGTGAACCAAGATTCTTTGATTATTCCCGAAAAGGTAACGCATATTGGCGATTATGCATTTAAAAACAACTTAATAAAAAAACTTATAATATTAGGTTCTTGTGAAGAGTTGGGATTATCTCCTTTTTATGATTGTAGAATAGAAGAACTATTTATTGGAAAGGATGTTAAATCTATTGCAGATTTCAGCTCAAACGATATTAATTATATAAAGTGTCTTCCAACAACTCCTCCCTATCCTTCGAATCAGTTTGGTTCTACTCCTATAATAGTCTCTGCCGGTGCAGGTGGTTTGTATCGTCAACAGTGGGAGGATGCAATAATAGTGGACAATTCTGACGAAACGGTTACGATAAATGTAAAAACCCCGGGAACATTCTACTCTCGCCTTCTTGCTCAGGATTATCAAACAGATAATGTATATAAAATAAAACTTAAAGGAACTATAAACGAGGATGACTTGAATATATTGTCTTCGATGAAATACATCTATAGTTATGATTTATCGGATTTGAATATGAGTGAGTTGCCATCCGGCTTCTTTAAGGATATGGGAAGGCTGTTTAATATACAGTTGCCAAATAAATTGACCATAATAAATGATGATGAGTTTAGGAATTGTACTCGACTCGAAGGTGCTATCACAATTCCGGAAACTTGTGCCTCTGTTGGTGAATTTGCATTTGCAAACTCCAATATAGATGGAATATCGTGTTTAGGTGATGTAAGTATCAATAATAAAGCATTTAGTGCTTGTTCGAATTTAAGAAGTGTAGATTTTAAGGGTAGTGTTACGGTAGGAGATTCTGTTTTTTATGCAGCAGGAATCGAAAATATAGATATTCCAACTGCTTCGACACTCTCTTCAAATGCTTTTTCAGGTTCAAATCTTAAAAAGATAGTTCTTTCTGATGGCATCTTGTGTATTGGTGATGGTGCTTTAGGTGAAAATATTAGCAGTATTACATTTAATGGAATGGTTGATTCTATTGGTAAACACATTTATCCGAACCTTAAAGAGGTATATGTTAATGATGTTGAAACTTGGTGTCAGTTGCCTTTCCCTGATACCGAGATAATGGAAAGCTCACCTCTTTTATATATTGGCAATGAATTAGCCGAGGAGTTGACTATTCCCGAAGGTACTGATATAAGAGACTATACATTTTATAATTGTAGGACATTAAATTCAATAACTCTTCCTTCTGATGTCTCAGCTCTTCCAATTGGTATCTTCAAGAATTGTACGAGCCTTACCAATGTCGTTTTACCTTCCAACATAACCAAAATAGGATTTGAAACATTCAGTGGATGCACCTCTCTTACAAATTTAGATATACCGTCTAAGGTTGAAGAGTTAGAAGATAGTGCTTTTTGCAATTGTATTAAGTTGTCTAAAGTTATATTACCGACTTCGCTTAATGTAATAGGTGATGGCGTGTTTTATAACTGCAAAGAATTGCAATCGATAGAATTCCCATCAATGTTACTCGATATAGGTTCTCGGGCTTTTGCAAATTGCAATTCCTTGAAAAAATTAAAACTACCGGTAAGTATAACCGATATTGGCGAAGAGGCATTTACATTGTGTAGTAACTTGAAAGAGGTAATAGTTGAATGGCAAGAACCTATTATTATTAACGGAAATACATTCAGCGGCATATCGCAAGACTGCTATTTATATGTTCCGATAATGACTGCAAATAAATATGTCGTAGCAGGATGGAATTTTCCAAACCTAAAAGAAAGTGGAATTTTGAATGTATATGCAAAAGGAGACGGTGTCGTTATTTATGCCGAAAACAGTGTGAGAAATGACTCTAATGAATTCTTATTTTCTCCTTATAGGTCTTTTTATATAACAATAACACCCGACAAGGGTCACTCTATATATAAAGTAAAGCTCAATGGAGAGAATGTAACGCAACTTTTAGAAGATGGGAAACTGTTTATAGAGGAACCCGAGGAGAACTTAGAAGTGTCAATAATTTTTGCTGATAATTCAATTAAAAGTGGTGATGTAAATGGAGATGGGGTTGTTGACGAGGATGATGTTATAGATATGATGTATTATATAGTAAAAGATGATTTGGATGTATTTTATGAATACGTTTCCGACGCAAATGGAGATGATATTATAAATGTGACAGATGTCATTATCCTTATTAATAATATCAAAAATCGTATTAAGTAAAATTAATTCTAAAAACTGATGTTAATTATGAAATACTTTTTTTTAATAATATTTGGTTTGTTCCCGTTCGTTGGCGAAAGTCAATCACAAACAACGTTTACAGCAGAAACAGTAGAAGGTGTTGTTTTAAGTTATATTGTTACAGCAGAAGACCAAGTTAGTGTTAGATATGGAGATGATATGAATTTAGCCGGAACAGTTACCATACCGTCAGAGGTCGAGTATCAAGGATGTAAATATACTGTGGTAAGCATTTCCCCGGCAGCTTTCAGTAATTGTAAGAACCTTGATAACATTATTATTCCCAACAGTGTTGCAATAATTGCAGAAAGTGCATTCTTGCGTTGCACCGGACTTACAAATATTGAAATTCCTAACGGTGTAACATATATTGGAGCCCAAGCATTATATGGTTGCACCGGACTTACAAGTATAGAAATTCCTAACAGTGTAAGAACTCTCGGAAATAATCTGTTCCAGGATTGCACCAATCTTACAACTGTTAAAATTGGTAGTGGTGTAACAAATGCAAGTAATGACATATTCTATGGTTGCAGTAAAATAGAGAAATTAGAACTCAATTGCAAAATAATTGGAAGTTGGTTTAGCGCCTCTAGATATTCAATAAAAGAGGTTGTTTTGGGTGAGGGTGTAACAACCATTGGAAGTGGAGCGTTCCAGTATTTCACTGGTCTTACAAATATTGTAATTCCTAACAGCGTAACAAAAATAGGAGGGGATGCATTTTACTATTGCATCGGGCTTACAAGCATCGAAATTCCTAACAGCGTAACAACAATAGGAGAGAGAGCGTTCTACGGTTGCTACTACCTTACAAATATAACAATAGGAAACAGCGTAACAACAATAGGAGAGAGAGCGTTCGACGGTTGCACCAGACTTACAAGTATTGAAATTCCTAACAGTGTAACAACTCTCGGAAATAATCTGTTCCAGGATTGCACCAATCTTACAACTGTTAAAATTGGTAGTGGTGTAACAAATATAGGTAACGACATATTCTATCGTTGCAGTAAAATTGCAAAACTGGATATTAATTGTAAAACTATTGGTACTTGGTTCAGTGGTGCTAGGTCTTCGATAAAAGAGATAGTTCTTGGTGATAACGTGACAACAATTGGTATGAATGCATTCTCTGCTTGCATAGGACTCACAAGTATAGAAATCCCTAATAGTGTAACTACAATTGAAGACTATGCTTTTTCTAGTTGTTCAGGGCTCACAAATGTGAAAATTGGAAGTGGTGTAACTTCTGTTGCAAATAAAGTATTTTACAATTGTGAAAATATTGAGAGGGTGGAGCTCAATTGCAAAATAATTGGAAGTTGGTTCAGCGATGCGAAGTCTTCGATAAAAGAGGTTGTTTTGGGTGATAATGTAACCACAGTTGGAAATAGTGCGTTCTCTGGTTATAGATTTACAAGTATAGTAATCTCTAATGGTGTAAAAATTATTGAAGAAAAAGCTTTCTATAGTTGCAGACTCACAAGCATTGAAATTCCTAACAGTGTAACATATATTGGAGGCAATGCTTTCAGTTATTGCGATAGGTTGACAAGCGTTGAAATTCCTAATAGTGTAACTACAATTAAAGACTATGCTTTTTCTTATTGCAGAGAACTTACAGATATAAAAATCGGAAGTGGTTTAACAACAGTTGGTGAAAAAGTATTCGAAGGTTGCAGTAAAATTGAAAAGTTAAATATTAATTGTAAAACTATTAATAGTTGGTTCAGCGATGTGAGGTTTTCGATAAAAGAGATAGTTCTTGGTGATAACGTAACAACAATTGGTATGAAAGCATTCTCTGGTTGCATAGGACTTACAAGTATAGAAATCCCTAATAGTGTAACTACCATTGGACGTTGGGCCTTTGAAGGTTGCACCGAGCTTAGGAATTTAAAAATTGGAAGCGGAATTACAGAGTTTAATGCCGAAGCTTTAATTTCTTGTGGAGTGCGGAGGTTGGAGATTAATTGTAAAAACATTGGCTATAACTGGTTTGGCTATGCTCGGGGTGTAGAAGAGGTTGTTTTGGGAGATAGTGTGACTACAGTCGGAAATGCTGCTTTTTCTGGTTTTTCAAAACTTCTAAGCATAGAAATACCAAGCAACGTTACATACTTAGGAGAGAATGCATTTAGCCATTGCAGTAGCTTATCGACTGTATATGCGCGTATGAAGGAGCCTGTTGCTATAAGTGCTAATACGTTTATGAATATAAGTGATAATTGCGTTTTGTATGTGCCATATACAAAAGTAGATAAGTACAAGAATGATGAAGTATGGGGTACATCTTTTAGTGAGATTTATGAGTCTTCTCCCCAGGTAGGAGATGTTTTTACAGCGCAACTCAATTGTGGTAAAGGGACGATTAAAACCAATGTATATGTGACAAATGAAAATCCTTTAGAGGTAGAGATAGATAGTTTGCTCTCTCCAATAAGTGCTGAGTATGAGAAACTTAGTATCCCGGCAACTTTTAGACATAAAAGAGCATCGTTCTTAGTTACGGGGTTGGGAGAGTCTGCATTTGAGAAATTAAACATTAAACAAATAATTCTCCCCGAAGGAATAAGGTATATAAACGATAAAGCGTTTAATGATTGCCACTTATTGGAAAAAATAAATATTCCCAAGAGTGTTAAGTATATAGGAAATGCATTTCAGGGTTGCGATAGTTTAGATGAAATATATGTAAATTATCGTAATCCGTCCGATTTATCAATCTCAAATGAAACTCTCTCGGAACTTTTTGAATCAGTTAAGTTGTATGTGCCCGGAGGAACGTATGAGCGATATGCATCGCACGAAATATTGGGAAATTTCAAACAAATAATTGAAACTACGCCTGTTTTTGTAGGTGATATTATATGTCTACCAAATTCTACTGCATATATGCCCATTTATCTTAATAATGATGTAGATATTGCTGGTTTACAATTCAGGCTGACTTTGCCTGACGGTGTACAGGTGTATATTGATGATAAATCGGAATTGTCAGCTTCTACAACAGATAGAACTGATGGGGTGACAATTATTGGAAATAAAGAACCTGAAACAGATAACTCGTATCTGTTTGTAGCTCTTTCTCTTGAAGGAGACTCTTTCCGTGGAAAAGAGGGTGCAGTTATGAATATTGAATTATGTGCCGATGATATTCCATTGGGCGTATATGATGTATCAATAAGCGATGTTTATTTATCGACTTCTTTATTAGAAACCCAATATTATGAGAAATCGAATTCGGAGATAAGCATAGTGAACTTCATTCCCGGAGATTGTAATAATGATGGAAGACTTTCTGTTGTTGATATAAGTATGATAATCAATGATATACTTAAAAAAGATAATGTAGATTTCAATTCCGAAGCAGCAGATATAAATAAAGATGAACGCATATCTATTGTAGATGCGACAATGGTTACAAACTTAATACTTGAAAAATGAAAACACTAAGAACAACTATTTTATTTATGGTTCTTTTATTTGGTATAACCAAAAGTTATTCACAAGCAGAACTAAATATTAATGATATAAAAATATATCGAGGTCAAAGAAAAACTATTTCGGTAGAATTGATTAATTCTGTTGAAATAAGGGCATTTCAGATGCATATAACATTCCCGGAGCATATAAGCTTGACCGGAAGGCCCAAATTATGTTCTGAACGAATTGGTTTATATACCGATGAATTTGGCAACGAAGTACAATCGTCTGTAATGCTTAACTATAGAATAAAGGATGATGGCAGTGTTGTTATAGTAGTAAATTCAACGGATGCTGTACCATTTAAAGGAAGCGTCGGAGCTATAATCACTCTTCCTATTATAGCTGATGAGAATGCAAAAGTACAGAGTGATGTGATAGAAATAAAAGATATGGAGTTGGTGCTTGCTGATGGATGTACTTTTATTTCTCCTCGTGATAAAGTTTGTAAAGTAAATATCTGTGGTACAGCAACTTCGCTCGAAGAGCTGAAAGACGTTTTTGATGGACCTGTTAACGTTTATACATTGGATGGAATTTTAATAGGCTGTATGTCTATTGAAAAAGCAGAAGCATCGCTTTCAACAGGTATATATTTGATTGATAGTATTAAAGTTGTCATTAATAACAAAATACAATGATGAAATATAATAAATATATATTTGCATTGATATTGGTTTTCTTTGCAACATTGGATGTTTTTGCTCAAGCAAGCCTCAATATAGATGATTTTAAGATAAGGTTGGGTGAAACAAAAAATATTCAAATAGAATTACAGAATGATGTTCCTGTTAGAGCATTACAGGCTAGGTTAATTCTGCCAGAAGGTTTGGAGTTGGCCTCACGACTTCTTCTCAACGATGAACGTGTTGGTTCATATACAGACGAATTTGGTAACACCGTTACGTCGCAAAAGAGTGTTAGCTATAATAAATGGGATGATAACAGCTATATGATAGTTGTTAATTCTGATGATGCAGTTGCATTTGCAGGTAATAGTGGAGCTATATTATCTTTTAATATTAGAGCAAAAGAGAATACCTTTCCACAAGATGTTGTAATCTCTTTATGTGATATAGAATTGGTTTACGAGAATGGTGAAGACTTTATAAAGCAGGATGTGTATAATTGTAATGTCTGTATTTATACCATTTATAATATAGTTACAACAAGTGAAGGAAGCGGTGAAGTTGTAGGTGGGGGGGATTATGAATCAGGTCGTGAAGTTACATTGACCGCCATACCTGCCAATGGCTATAAATTTCAAAAATGGTCAAATGGAAGCACCGATAATCCTTATAGCTTTATAGCTAAAAATAATTTAGAGATATGTGCGATATTTACTGAATGTGAATACACTCTTACTTATAAGGTCGACGGTGAGGTTTACAGAACCGAGACACTGTCTTATGGTGCAACAATTACTCCTCTTGCAGCTCCAGAGAAAGAGGGTTACACCTTCAGTGGTTGGAGTGAAATTCCTGCCACAATGCCAGCTCACGATGTAGTTATTGAGGGTACGTTCTCTGTAAACCGTTACACTCTCACTTATAAAGTCGATGGCGAGGTATATAAGACCGAGACCTTGTCCTACGGTGCAGTTGTCACCCCGCTTGCCGCTCCTGTTAAGGAGGGTCATACATTCAGTGGGTGGAGC
>JAFYSC010000115.1 GCA_017546635.1 Bacteroidaceae bacterium
GACGAGAGCCTCTGCGAGCAGGGACGTAACTTCTGCAACAAGATATGGAATGCCTTCCGCCTTGTAAAGGGCTGGAACGTGAGCGAGGATGCCGAGCAGCCCGAGAGCTCAAAGATAGCAATCGAGTGGTTCGCACAGGTGCTTGCAAAATCGGCAGCTCTCCTCGAGGACCAGTTCAGCAAGTACCGCATCAGCGAGGCGTTGATGAACCTCTACACACTCTTCTGGGACGAGTTCTCGGCTTGGTACCTCGAGATGATAAAGCCCGCATACGGCTCACCCATCGACAAGGCAACATACGAGGCTACACTCGGATTCTTCGACGAGCTTATGCGTCTGCTGCATCCCTTTATGCCCTTCATCACCGAGGAGCTGTGGCAGGCCATCATCGAGCGCAAGGAGGGCGAGAGCCTTATGGTACAGAGCGTCGAAGGACTCAACCGTCCCTATGACGAGCAGTTCCTTGCACGCATCGAGGCATTGAAGGAGATTGTCGGCAGCATACGTTCTATACGTCAGCAAAAGAACCTCTCGCCCCGCGAGGCACTCACCCTGCAGATTGTAGGCGAGTCGCACGTGAGCGGCCTTGAGAGCGTACTCACAAAGATGGCGAACCTCTCGGCAATAGACAGCGTATCGGCGACCGACGACACAGCAGTGATGTTCCGCATAGGCACAACAGAGTATGCTGTTCCTATGGGCTCACTCATCGACAAGGATGCCGAGATTGCAAAGATGCGCGAGGAGCTCGCATACCACGAGAAGTTCCTCAAGAGCGTCGAGGCTAAACTCAACAACCCCAACTTTGTGAGCAAGGCACCCGAAAAGATCATTGCCATCGAGCGCAAGAAGCAGTCCGATGCCAAGGAGAAGATAGCAATGCTCACAGAGAGTATAGAGAAACTGTCAAAATAAACCGGATATGAACAAAGGCAAGATAGCCCTGTACGCCATAATTGCACTGTTGCTCATTGCAGCAGTGACAATGGGTGTATTGTGGAGCAACAGCGAGAAGGAAAAGACCGAGATGCAGGAGCTCTTCTCAATTGAGAAGGAAGAACTCGAGAGCGAATACTCCACCTTTGCCACACAATACGACGAGCTCAAGCTGCGCATAACAAACGACTCGCTGCTCTACAAGCTCGAGCAGGAGAAGATGCGTACACAGCAGCTGCTCGACGAGCTGAAGCAGACAAAAGCTACCGACGCAGCCGAGATTACACGACTGAAGAAGGAGCTCAAGACCGTACGCGCCGTAATGCGCAGCTACATATTGCAGATTGACTCGCTCAACCGCATAAACACCGAGCTTGTTAAAGAGAACCGCAAAGTGAAGGAGCGCTACAAGGAGGCATCGAAGACAATTTCTACCCTTAACGAGGAAAAGGAGGTATTGACACAGCAGGTGCAGCTGGCTTCGCAGCTCGATGCACAGGGAATAAAAATGTACCCTGCAAAGAAAAACGGCAAGAAAATTGACAAAATCAAAAAGGCCAAGAAACTTGTAATAGATTTTCTGATAGCAAAGAACATCACAGCCCCGACAGGTGAAAAGACCATCTATGTACGTATCACCACACCCGACGGCAACATACTTACAAAGGAGCAGTCGGCAATGTTCACCTATGAGAACCGCGAGCTCAACTACTCGATAAAGAAATATATCGAATACACAGGCGAGGATTTACCCATTACACTCTATTGGGATATTGAATAGTTCCTGCAAGGCGGCAGATACCGCGTACACATATTTGCCGACGGCAATATGATAGGATATAACGACTTCGACATAGAATAAGAACAAAACATTGCCAAAAAGCATTATTACTCGTGTGAGTTTCTCACACGAGTAATTTTTTTATTCTATGCCAATGAGACTGACGATAGCACTGCTGCTTGTTGCAACCGCCATTGACGCGCAACAACCCCTTACACTCGACAGCTGCCGCACACTTGCGCTGCACAACAACAGAAAAATAGAAATTGCACGTACACAGGAAGAGATTGCGCTCAACAGGCACCGAGCAGCAAGGAGTGCCCGCCTTCCCCGTATAGAGATAGAAGGCACATACATACACACCCCGCACAAGACCTCGCTGTTGGACCGTCACGAGAGAAAGGCTGTAGAGAATTTCGGCAGCACAATAGAGGAGAGCCTCGGCACGCTGCTTCCGCTGCTTCCGTCAGGGATTATATCTGCCCCACTCAACAGCATAGGCCATTCCATTGTCGATGCGCTCACGCTCGACACCCGCAATATCTTTGCAGCAGGCATCACCCTGACACAACCCCTGTACACAGGTGGAAAGATAAGCGCATACAACAGACTCGGCCGCCTTGCACAATCGGCAGCAAAGAACAACAGCGAAGCCATTCGCCAGAGCATAATGGAGGAAACCGACAAGGCCTATTGGCTCGTCGTATCACTCACGCACAAGGAACGCCTTGCCACAAGCTACGTGGCACTCACACGAGAGCTGTACGGGAATGTAGAAAAGCTCAAGATGCAAGGAATGGCAACAACAGCCGACCTGCTCAAGGTAAACGTAAAGCTGAACGAAGCCGAGACAGCACACCTTAGAGCAAGCGACGCGCTGGGCCTGGCACGTATGGTTCTCTGCTATATCTGTGGACTGCCGCTCGACAGCGAAATTGCACTTGCCGACGGGGAGACAGAATTCGACGGCACCGTTCAAGAAACCACACCAGCGGCAGCAGGCATCGGCAACCGTCCCGAACTCAGAAATCTTAGGATAGCCTGCGAAGCGGCACATCAGGAGACCAGGCTAACACGCTCCGGTTATCTGCCGCAAGTTGCACTCACGGCCGGATACATTCTCAGCAACCCGAATATTACCGACGGCTTTAGCCGTACATTCAACGGTATGTGGAACATTGGCATAATTATGAAAATTCCACTATGGAACTGGGGCGAAGGCAAGTACAGCATACGCTCGGCAAAGGCTGCCGAAAAGACTGCGCTATACACCTTGCACGAGGCACAGGAGGCAATGGAGCTGCAGCTGCAGCAGTCGCACAAACAGCTTAGCGAGGCATACGGGCAGTACCGTATGGCAATGAGCAATATAGACACCGCCAACGAGAATCTGCGTAATGCCAACATAGCCTTTTCCGAAGGGATGTACACAAGCGAAGAGCTTATGGAGGCACAGACAGCGTGGCTTCAGGCACAGAGCACACTCATTGACGCACAGATAGGAATAATGCTCGCACGCACACAACTGCTGCGCGCAAGCGGCAATCTGCAGGCAGAGTAAGGAACAGAATAGAGAAACAGCCGTATGAAAAGAGAAGAGAGAAGTATAATCACAGCAGTGGCAATAATAGTAACGGCAATAGCCATAGTAGCCATTGTAGGCGAGCTTACGCTGGGCAAAGAGAGCAATATCATACAGGGCAATGCCGAGGCCACCGAGTTCCGCGTATCGAGTAAAGTACCGGGACGCATACTGCGCATATTGGTAAAAGAGGGCGACCGCGTGGAGGCAGGAGACACCGTTGCCCTGCTCGAAGCACCCGACATCACAGCCAAGCTGATGCAGGCAAGAGCCGTAGAGCAGGCCGCCGCGGCACTGAACAGGCAGGTCGACAGCGGACTGCGCCCACAAGAGAAGCAAGCAGCGTATGAACAGTGGCAGCGGGCAAAGGCTGCGACAAATATTGCCCAAAAGAGCTTTACACGTGTGAACAATCTTTACAACGCCGGCGTAGTGACCGAGCAGAAACGCGACGAGGCACAAGCCGCACTCAACGCAGCCACAGCAGCCGAGGAGGCAGCAAAAGCACTCTACTCACTCGCGCTGCAGGGAGCCGACAGTGAGGAGCGCAGCATAGCCGGGTGGAAGCTCCGTCAGGCCGAGGGGGCTGTAGACGAGGTTGCCAGCTACGCAAGCGAGACAGTGCTTACAGCCATACAACGCGGCGAGGTGAGTGCAATATATCCCTCAGTAGGCGAGCTGGTAGGCGCAGGAGCACCGATAATGGAGATTGCCTACCTCGACGAAATGTGGATTAGCTTCAACATACGCGAGGACAACCTCAGGAACTACAGCATAGGCGACACCGCAACAGCATATATCCCCGCCCTGGACAGACACGTAGGTGTTGAAATATATTTTATGAAAGACCTGGGTACCTACGCAGTGTGGCGGGCAACGCGCACCACAGGAGAATACGATGTAAAGACCTTTGAGGTGAGGGCACGTCCGCTGGAAAAAGTCGACGGCTTTTACCCGGGAATGTCGGTTATAATGGATGCAAAAGAGTAAGAAGCTATGATACAAGGTCTGAAAAGAGTGGTACGGCGCGAGCTGCGCATAATCTTCTCGCACCGCATTTATCTGTTCTGTACAACAATAGCGCCCCTATTGTGCTTTTTGCTGTTTGCCACACTTATGGGCGAGGGGTTACCCACTGGACTGCCCGTAGCAATGGTTGATGCCGACAACACCCCACTGAGCCGCAGCATCACACGCAGGCTCGACGCAATGCAGCAAATAGATATTGTAAAGCAATGCGCAGACATCGGTGAGGCTACACGAGCTATGCGCCACGGTAACATATACGCACTCTATTATATCCCCAGCGGTACCGAGAAGCGCCTCACCGACGGGGAGCGCCCCACTCTCTCGTATTACCTCAACTACAGCTACCTTGTGGCAGGCTCGCTCACCTACCGCGATATGTACATAACCTCCCTGCTCGCAAATGCAGCCGTGGGCGAGGCTACACTATTGGAACGGGGAGCAACAGAGCAGCAGGCTGCAAATTTCGTGCAGCCCGTAGCAATAGAGACAAATGCACTGGGCAACCCGTGGCTCAGCTATGCTGTGTACCTCAACAACACACTTTTTCCTGGAGTGATGTCTCTGCTCATCTTTATCCTCACGGCATACAGCGTAACCCAGGAGATAAAGTACCGCACAGGAGCCAAATGGCTGCAGGCGGCAGGGAACAACATTCTCGTTGCCGTTGCAGGGAAGCTGTTGCCGCAGACACTGCTTTTTTCGCTCACCGCCATCTTCTACAATATTTTCCTGTACAAATATCTGCACTACCCGCTCAACACCCCGCTGGCAGAAATGATTGCAGCATCACTGCTTCTTGTTGTTGCCTCACAGTCGCTGGGGCTGTTCCTTGCGGGCGCACTGCCCTCGCCACGCTGGGCAATGAGCATAGCATCGCTATGGGGTGTCGTGTCATTCTCCATTTCGGGATTTTCGTTTCCCATTGAAGGAATGGAGGGAAGCATACAGGCTGCAACCAATATGTTTCCCCTGAGGCACTATTTTATGATATATTGCAACGGGGCACTCCTGGGCTACCCGGCTGCTTACTCGTGGATACATTATGCAGCACTGCTCACTTTCGGCCTGCTCCCCCTTCCGCTGATGAAAAGACTGGAATATGCACTTAAGAACTACACATACATAGAATGAGAAAGATAATCCTTGCATACCTGCACGAACTCAAATGTTGCACCGGCGACATTGGAGTTATGGTGTTTCTTCTGCTTGTGCCGTTGGGATACCCGCTGCTCTACTCCTACATATATTCGCGTCAGGTAGTACGCGACATTCCCGTTGCCATTGTCGACCACTCGCAGTGCAGTATGAGCCGCACATTCACAAGAAACACCGATGCGACACCCGACGTTGCAGTCGCGTACAGCTGCTGCGACATACCCTCGGCACGGCAACTGATGAAGGAGAACAAGGTGAAAGGCATCATCTACATTCCGCAGGATTTCGGCACAGAGATAAGCGAGGGCCGGCAGGCACACGTCAGCATCTTTTGCAGTATGGCAAGTTTCTTCTACTACAAGGCAATACTCGTAGCCTGCACCCAGGTGAGCCTTGCCCTCAACAGCAGCATTCAAGCGCAGGAGCTCACGGGAGCAACCGCCGAAGAAACAATAATAGCCACCTCGCCCCTGCCCGACAAGGCTGTGGGAATATCCAACCCCACCGAAGGCTTTGCCAATTTCATAATCCCTGCCATACTTATCCTTGTGCTGCAACAGGTGCAACTGCTGGGCATAGGAATGCGTATGGGCACAGAATACGAGAAAAATGGCGGACAACACACCACGCTTGGCATAAAGAGGATATTGGGACGCGGCACAGCCTACCTCACCCTCAGCCTTCCCGTAGCAGCATATGCCCTGTGCGTTGTACCGCACATCTTCGGGTTGCCGCAACTTGCCGACGGAACCACACTTGCACTCTTTGCACTCCCCTACCTGCTCTCCTGCATATTCCTTGCAATGACATTGGGTAACATAGTGCACAGCCGCGAGAGCGCAATGCTTCTGTTTGTATTCACCTCAATCCCGCTGCTCTTCCTCTCGGGAATATCGTGGCCCGGCAGCAGCGTACCGCTCTTGTGGAAGATATTCTCGTACATATTCCCCTCGACCCCAGCCATAAACGGTTTTGTAGCAATAAACAATATGGGAGCCACACTCGCCGATGTCTCATTTGAATACAGCATACTGTGGATGCAGTCCATAGTATATTTCATAGCATCGGCAGCAACAACAGGGAACAAACAGCAGGGCAGGCATCAGGCAAAAAACATTCCTGGTGTATAAGGTGTGTGTGTACAGCAAGGCACAATATATACAATAACCAAATTATTGGTGTCCGATAAAAATCGATAAAGCATAAAAATAGTGTCTCAATCGCAGATTTAATGCGGTTGAGATTCTTTTTTTAGATTTACAAGCCCCTCTAATCGAAAAGCGTCAGTTGTAGCGATGGATTTTCGTCCA
>JAFYSC010000013.1 GCA_017546635.1 Bacteroidaceae bacterium
GCAGACGCTTGATGTATGCCTCTACAATCTCGCGGCGTGCACCGGGACGCGCTCCCGATATTGCGTCGCATACTTGAACGATGGGAGCGATGAGGCTTGTCATTTCCACCTCGTCGTGGTGTGCACCTATGGCGTTGCAGATATCAGGCTTCTCCTTGTACTTCTCGGCCAGCTTCATACCGTACTCTGCGTGCGGCAACTCGGTCTCCTCATCGGGTACCTTACCTATATCGTGCAGAAGTCCGGCACGTTTCGCTTTCTTGGGATTCAGACCAAGCTCGGCTGCCATAACAGCACAAAGGTTGGCTGTCTCACGTGCGTGCTGCAACAGGTTCTGTCCGTACGATGAACGGTATTTCATCTTACCGATGATGCGGATGAGTTCGGGGTGCATACCGTGGATACCAAGGTCGATAGTGGTGCGCTTACCTGTCTCGATAATCTCCTCTTCAACCTGTTTCTTGACCTTTGCGACAACCTCTTCGATGCGTGCGGGGTGTATACGTCCGTCGGCAACAAGCTGGTGCAGTGCAAGGCGGGCAATCTCGCGGCGTACAGGGTCGAAGGCGCTGAGTACGATAGCCTCGGGGGTATCGTCTACTACAATCTCCACTCCTGTGGCTGCCTCAAGAGCGCGTATGTTACGGCCTTCGCGACCGATGATGCGTCCCTTCATCTCGTCGTTCTCGATGTGGAACACTGTCACGGAGTTCTCTATTGCAGTCTCGGTAGCAACGCGCTGTATAGTCTGTATGACGATTTTCTTTGCTTCGCTTGCTGCTGTCATCTTGGCATCGTCGATGATGTCGTTGATGTACGATGCAGCCTGGCTCTTGGCCTCCTCCTTGAGTGACTCTACAAGGCGCTCGCGTGCCTCCTCGGCCGACAGCCCGCTGATGGTCTCGAGCTTCTCGCGCTCCTGCTGACGGATTCTCTCGACCTCCTCAACCTTGCGGTCGAGCAGCTGCTTCTGTGCCTCGAGGTTCTCCTTGAATGTGTCAAGCTCTGTCTTGCGGCGCTGGATGTCCTCGCTGCGCTGGTTGAGCTGGATTTCTCGCTGTTTGAGCTGATGCTCGGCCTGCTGAATCTTGTGGTTACGCTGAGAAATCTCTTTCTCAAGCTCAGCTTTCTTGTTAAGGAATTTTTCCTTTACTTCCAGAAGTTTGTTCTTCTTTATTACTTCTGCCTCTTTCTTTGCATCCTCTATGATGCGCTCGCATTTTGCTTTTAGGGCAAATTTGTTTATTATGTAATGGCATACAAAGCCTATTACCAAGCCTGCGACAATGCCAATTACAACTGGGATGTAACTCATAATATTACTAAAAATTAAATATATAATAATAGCACACCGCAATATTCGTGGAGACAGACGTGCTTCTGTTCCTTTTTGTGAATATGGCAATGTGCGTAGTTCCTTCTATACAGCGGCTTTCGGCTGTATGTGCGGAAAGAATTGTATCATTCTATGCTCAGGGCATCATCCACAATGCGGGTGAGCTCTGTTACTTTGTTCATGACATTGGACGAACTGATGCTCTCGGCCTTTGTCATCAGGTTGTATGCTATATTAATAGCGGCCATTGTGATGAGGCGAGTCTCTTCTTCGCCTTCAAAATGTTGCTTGTATTTTATAAGTTTCTCATTTATAAGACGTGCGGCCTGTCTGTACAGGTTCTCCTGACTCTGGGGCACGTTCATAGGGTATGATACTCCGTCTATCACAAGGTTTATTGCTACAATTCTATCTTCCATAATGCTGTCGGTCGGTTCTATTGTGGCTATTTCGTAAGCGACTCAATGCATTGGTCGATTTCACGCACAAGTTTTGTCAGTCTCTCGCGTGTGGCACCTATCTCGGCATCACTGAGGGAGATGACTTTAGCCTGTTTAAGATTGTTGTAGTTCTGTTCCATTTCGGAGAAACGCTGCATAAGCTCCTGGTATTCGGCGTTACGAGTGGCAAGGGCGTTCTCGAGCTCCTTGTTGCGCTCTACTGCCTGACGGTGCTTTTGTCTCAGCAACAGTAGCTTCTCTTGGAATTGGTCAAGCTTTGCAATCTCTTCTTTGGTCATATTTTTCAACAATCATTCTACAAATATATGTGTTTTTTTGTTATTTCGAAAGAATTGCGTCTTTTTTTATCGGATTGTTGCAAAAAAGTGGTGACGAAGTGCTTTTTTACTTGTGTGCGGGTGGCTCCCAGGTGAGTGTAATGGTGTCCCCTTTGATGTTGGGAACGGCTATACCTGTTACTGGCATTATTGTGAGCCATTGGTTTTCCTTGTCGTCAATGCCAAAGTCAAAATCATCGGGCACGATGAATTCTACGCGGTATTTGCCCGAAAATCCGCGTTTGTGGTAATAGCCGAAGAGCGATTCCTGCGCAGGGATTAGTGCGACGGCTGCGTAGCCGAGAGTCCTGGCTCTCTCTATAGCCCGTTGCAACAACTGCGTGGCGTATCCTTTTGAGCGCGAAGCCGGGGCTGTTGCAAGGGCGTATACAATGCCTATTCTCTTCCCCTCGCACCAGAACGGGACAAGGTGCAGCATCGATTGCAGCTTGCCCTCCTCTTCTATGGTGAGCAGGTTCTCCTTGCTGTAATAGCGCTCCATAAATTGTCCGATGAAACTGTCGCTGTCACCAAATACCTCTTTCCACAGTGTATGGACCTGTTCTTCTATGCTCTTCATTCTTGGGGAGTAAATTCGTAGCGGTGAAGCATCTCTATGGGATTGTAGGCTTTCTTTGCCTGTCGCAGTCCCGGGTCGCCGAGGTCCTCTTCGCGGTTTACGAATTCTATTCCGGGGTTTTCTTCCAGCATATCTTCGATGAAGAGGCGGTTTATCGCTTCGGCTGCTCCTGCTATCTCGCGGATTGCCTTTTCAATATGTATATATAATGTATTGCCGAACAGTTCGCCCAATGTGAAGGCTACAATCCTGCCATCTATCCTTATGACTCCTGCAGGCTGGTTATAGTGTATGATATTCTTTACAGTTGCGATACATTGCCATTGCTCGTAGCAGCGCATATTGTCTTCGCGGTCGTGCTGGCACTCTCTGTTGGCTGCAATGAAACGAGCTATTTCGGTAAGTTCCTCATTTGTGCAGCGGCTGTATGTGTATGCAGGATTCTCGGCTATGAACTTGTTGTATCTGTTGCGCTTCTTGTTGAGAGCCTTTCCCTGGAGTGTTGCCAGCGATTGGGCGCTGTATATATAGTCGCTCCAGTTCTCGAGCGGTGTTACGGTGTGGTCGGGCAGCAGTTCCTTTAGCTCCTGTGCCATTGGTTCGGGGACGGCTGTGAACTGCAGCGGTGTTCCGGTTGCCAGGCAATACTCTTTCAGAATCTCTACCGAGCTGCTTAGCGGCAGCTTGCCTATTGGTGCAAGGAATGCTTTGCTCTTTATGTCGGCTTCGGACTTGCACATTATGAACAATGTATCTTGCTCTATTGCATAGCGGTAGTCCATAAAGCGTGCCCACATTACAAGATTACCGGGCGTGTAGTCGCACGAGCGTGTATATTGCGCCTCGGCAAACGGTTGCAGCTCTTTGACGCTCTCTATTGTTACGGGTTTGAAATTCAGCATATTGTGTGGAATAATAAAGGGGCAGGCGTCTTTGGCAGCGCTTGCCCCTTGTCCGGTTTTATTTCTTGTCCATATCCTCGGCTTGTTTGCGAGGCTCTTTCTTGGCGAGTGAGATGATCTTGTAAACGTAGTCGACAATCCATTTCTCCGAGTAGCCGAGCTTCTCTTTATACTGACGCACTGCATATACTGTCTGGAAAGTAGCCTGGTCCTTCCAGCTGTTCTTTGTGAGTATGTCGTTTATTGTCTTCTCGGTCAGTCCGCGTAGCAGGCCGTTGAATATCGAGGGGATGCGGAGCTTCCAGCTCAGCAGGTTGCTCACGAGCATCATAAGGTCGTTGTTGAATCCCTGGAAGGCAAAAAGGTAGGGCTGTACGCTGTTGAGGTTCTTGCAGTTCTTCTTGATTGATGCGTCAATCTCCCTGAAGAAATCCTCGTTCATTCCGTATAGCTGCTCAAGCATCTTCTTGCATCGTGAACGCTCGGCAATACCCAACTTGTTGTTTTGTGTAGGTATCTTCAATGTGCGCTTGAATGTTGCCATATCTGCAAGCATACTGAGGTTTGTTATTCCCAGGTTCGATGCAAGCACTGCCTGGTAATATACGCGTATGAGGGTCATAAAGTCCTCCATTCCTCCTACTTTCTCAACCTCTTTATCTTTTTTCTTGAAAAAACTGAAAAGTCCCATTTTGTTCTTTTGTTGTGGTTGGTTATGTTCTTGTTGACGTCTCTTGTTACTTCTTTCTTCTCTGCTGCTCCTCCAATATACGCTGCTGCTCTTTCTGCAGTGCCTCAAGGCGTGCCATCATTCCGCTGCGCTTTGCGGGGTTGTTCCTGTTTGCCTCGTGGTATGCCTGCATCTTGCGCAAAAGTTCATCCTCCTTTACTGTGTACTTCATATATACGAAGATAAGCACGCTTATGAGGGTAGACAAGAAATAGTAGTAGTTAAGACCCGATGAGTAGTCGTTGAAGATGAAGAAGAACATTACGGGCATAAGATACATCATCCAGCGCATCATCTTCATCTGTGCCTCCTGCTCGGGTGAGCCACCCATACTGGGCTGCATCTTCTGCATAAAATATGTGTTCAGTATCTGTGTTACACAGAAAAGAAGACAGAAGATGCTTATGTGGTTGCCGATGGGCCATATTGATGTGCCCCAGCTTATGAGTGCGTCGTACGACGAAAGGTCGTCGGCCCACAGGAAGCTCTGCTGGCGGAGCTCAATGGCATTGGGGACAAAGTTGAACAGGGCAATGAATATGGGCATCTGGATGAGCATAGGCAGACAGCCTCCCATAGGGCTTGCTCCGTACTGTGAGTACACTGTCATAATCTCCTGCTGTTTCTTCATCGCATCCTCGGGCTTGGGGTATTTTGCGTTGATTTCGTCGATGTAGGGCTTCAATGCTCGCATCTTTGCCGAAGAGACGTATGACTTGTATGTGAAGGGGTATACTATAGCCTTTACAATGAGTGTGAGAAGCAACAGCACGAGTCCCATACTCAATCCCCAGCTTGTGAGCCAGTCGAAGAGATAGATGATGAAGTAACGGTTGATAAGGCGTACTATGGGCCAGCCAAAGTAGATGAGCTTGTGAAGCTGGAGCTCCTTGTCGCTGTTTATCGACAGTTTGTTGCTTGCCTTGAGCACGCTGTACTTGTTGGGGCCAAAGTAGAACTGAAGGTCGGTCGCCTTCTTGCCGCTGGGGTCGAAGGGTGCATACATTGCTACCGAGCAGTTCTTCATATAGCCGCGGCCTTCGTGCAGTGTGTCCGACGACAATGATACGTCGCTGAATTCGTCGGCCGATATGAGGATGCACGAGAAGAACTGGTTCTTGAGTGCCACCCAGTCGACAGGCTTGTCTATGTTCTCCTTCTCGCTGGTGCGCTCGCTCAGGTTCTCGGTGTCGTCGTCGCTCAGCTTGTATGTGATGTTGGTATATTGTTGCTCAAATGTAAAGCCTTTCTCCTGCTGGCGTATGAGCTGGTCCCAGTTGATACCTATCTCACGCGACGAACCGGGGAGAATGTTCTGCATATTGTGCGCCTCTACCGATAGGTTGAGCATATAGCTGTCGGGGATAAGGCTGTATGCAAAGTCCAGATATCTGTCGGCAGCAAATGCAAGGCGCATTGTGACGCTGTTGTCGGTTGTTGCAATGGGGGTAAAATAGAGGTCTGCTGTATTTATGTTGTCCTCTTTTCCGTCGAGTGTAAAGTAGAACTGGTTGTACAGCTCCTCGCTTCCACGGCGTGAATTGCGCACTGTGATGTGGTCGTTCTCGTCGAACAGGGTGATGGGCTTTCCCTGCTGGTCGTTGTAGTCGGCAAGGGTAGCCGAACATACTCTACCGCCTAAGGTCGAGAGGCGCACGCTGAGCTTCCCGTTTGAAAGGGTGACGAAGCTCTCCTCGCCCTGAAGCACGTTGAACAGCATCGATGTGCTGTCGGTGACCTGTGTGGCGAGTGCAGCCTTTTTCTCTTCTTCGGCCTTTATGATTGCCTGCTCCTGTGCGTACTGCACCTGGGCAATAGAATCCTGATAGCGTCTTTGTGCCTCAATCTGTTGGGGATTGGGCTGGTTGAAATAGAAATATCCTAATAATACAGCTCCAATGAGCAGATAACCGATAATTGTATTTTTATTCATAATGTTGTTTGTTGTGTCTGTTTTTGATAATTGGCTGCAAATATACGAATAAGCGAGCGAGAAATATCAAGTTTACTTGAATATTTTTCACAGCGAGCGAAAGTATATTCGAGTTTACCCTCAAATATGGTAAAAATAAAGCTATGTCCCATCCGTTTTTTATTAAAATGTCAGTGGAGTAGTGCTATACGCTTTTTTTGGTGGCAATTTATTTTTATTCTATGTCCAAAAAGTTGTATATTCGCGCAAAATTAAAGATACAATTCTATGAAGAATACCCTGCTGATGCTGATGGCCTTGTTTACGGCAACCGGCTCCTTGTTTGCACAATCCGACGTTATGAAATATTTTAACACCCGTCTCGATTCGTTGGTGCAGCGTTGCAATACTCCCTCGATAGGCGATGAGGATATGACCGACATTGCCTTTTACCGTCTCTATGCGCCCACATTGCTGTATGAGTCGACAGTGAGGAGAGGATTGTCGCAGGGTACCGATATCCCTAAGCGGGTGACATCCAGCGATATTGAGATGGACGACTGCCGCAGCGTGCTCATTGATGCAATGCTGCTCAATGTGTATAAGAATTACCCCTCGTTGGTAGAGATGACCGAGGAGGAGATGCGTAGCGTCCTCTCGTCCGATGATTTCAGGAATACGCAGGCTGCGCCCGAGATTTCGTTGGGCCAGACAGCGGCGGTAGTCCTTCCGCAGAACGTCGACGGGGCGCTCAAGGTAAAAAAGGTAAGGCCGAACTATTGGCGTACTTCGGGTAGCTTTTCGTTCAACTTTACCCAGAACTATATCTCGGGTAACTGGGCACAGGGTGGTGAGAACAACCGCACCCTCATTGCCGGATTGATGTTCCGCCTGAATTACAACGACAAGAAGAAGATTTCCTTCGAGAATTCCTTCGAGGCAAAACTGGGCTTTGTCACAGTGTCGGGCGATACACTGCACAGCTACAAGACCAACAACGATATGTTGCGCCTCGAGTCAAAATTCGGATATAAGATTTTCAATAATATCAACCTTTCGGCAAAGATGACACTGCAGACTCAGTCTATGCCCAGCTATCCTACTAACAATCCTGAGTTCGTCTCTAACTTTATGGCGCCGTTCGATGCCAACTTCTCTGTCGGTCTCGACTATAAGCGCAGCGGCAAAGGCTGGAACCTCTCGGTCTATTTTGCCCCGCTCTCGTCGTATAACTACAGGTTCGTGCGTTACGGCGAACTCACCTCGCGCTTCGGTATCCGTAACGGAAGACACCACAAGGAGGACTTCGGTACGCAGATACAGCCTACATTCAATGCCACTATAATGAAGAACGTGACGCTCAACTCACGTATGGAGTTCTATACAAACTACTCGCGTGCCTACTTCAACTGGGAGAACACCATAAAGATGAAGATAAACAAATATCTCGAGACGACATTGTTTATGCACGGCCGCTTCGACGACAGCTCGCGCGGACTGTACAGCGAGTCGTACGGTTATTGGCAGATGAAGGAGTATTTTGCTCTGGGACTCTCATATACCTGGTAAATGCCATTGTCTTCTTTTTATGAGTATTGCTTATGATTGACTGGAACTCGCTTTTCCCCATAACCGATCCCACCTGGATATTCTTCTGGGTGTTGTGTATAATACTCTTTGCGCCGCTGCTGTTCAACAGGTTGCGTCTGCCGCATATCATAGGAATGATTCTTGCCGGACTGCTCGTTGGCCCAAACGGATTTAATATCCTTGAGAGGGACGACAGCTTCGAACTTTTCGGCAAGGTGGGTTTGTACTATATTATGTTCCTTGCAAGTCTCGAGATTAACCTTCAGGAGTTAAAGGAGTATAAGGCGGGTGCTCTCACGCTTGGCCTCCTGGCGTTTGTCGTTCCCATCGCATTGGGAATGTTCACCAATATTGTAATTCTCGACTACAACATCATAACAGCGGTGCTGCTTGCGAGTATGTATGCGTCGTACACGCTCATCTCGTACCCCATTGTTGCACGCTACGGACTCTCGCGCCTAAAATGTGTGAATTTTGTTGTCGGTGGTACAGTAATTACCGATACGCTAACACTCTTTGTGCTTGCTGTTGTGGGAGGATTGTTCAGCGGAGAATCCGACGGCTGGTTCTTCGTGCTCCTTGTGCTCAAACTGGTACTCCTTACGGCTGTCATTGTCTTTTTCTTTCCGCGTCTGGCGCGTTACTTCTTCCGCAAATACAACGACGGTACAATACAGTATATCTTTGTGATGGCGCTCCTGTTCCTGGGTGCGGGAATGATGGAGCTGGTGGGAATGGAGGGAATTCTGGGTGCTTTTATCACTGGCCTTGTGCTCAACAGGCTCATTCCTCACTCCTCGCCTCTGATGCGCCGCATCGACTTTATCGGCAATGCGGTGTTTATCCCTTACTTCCTCATTGGAGTGGGTATGATAATAAATGTAAAAGTGCTCTTCACCGGTGGCTGGGCGCTTGTGGTTATGATTGCAATGGTGCTCACGGCGCTGTCGGGAAAGTGGCTCGCGTCGTGGTTCACTGCCAAGGCTTTCCGTATGAACCGCGACGAGCAGATGCTTATGTTCGGACTGAGCAGCTCGCAGGCTGCTGCAACCCTTGCGGCGGCTCTTGTGGGACACAGTATCTTGTTGCCCAACGGGGAGCCTCTGCTTAACGACGATGTGCTCAACGGCACTATCCTGCTTATTCTTGTGTCGTGCATCGTAAGCTCAATAACCTCCGACCGTATGTCGCGCCGCATCACCGTCTCGGGCAGTGTGTCGGACAAGCCTGTAAACGTATCGAAAAAGACTCTGCTTGCTCTTGCCAACCCGAATATGGTCGACAAACTTATGGACCTTGCGCTGCTTCTGCGTAAGGAGAATACAAAAATCCCTCTCTCGGCGGTTACAGTGGTGATGGACGAACAGGAGCGTCAGATGGGTGCTGCGCGCAAGGTGCTCGACAGTGCTGCGCAGATTGCGGCGTCGGTAAATGTGCCGCTGCTCACCAAACTGCGCCTCACAACCAACCTTTCGCACGGTATTATCCACGAGATGAAGGAGAACGACTACCGCGAGCTTATCGTGGGATTCCACCAGAAGGAGACTGCCAACGACTCTTTCCTCGGAGGGGTATTGCCCGAGCTGCTGAACGGTCTCAGCTCGCAGATTATTATGGCACGCATAATGATGCCGCTCAACACTATCCGCAGGATACATATAACCTTCCCGGCAAAGGCCGAGTTCGAGGCGGGCTTCGAGAATTGGGTCGACGAGACTGCCCGTATGGCATCGGGGCTCGGTTGTAGCGTGTCGTACCACGGTCATCCCGATACGATGAGGCTGATTGCGGAGAGGGTATCGGCAAACGACAAGATTGATGCGGGGTATTTCC
>JAFYSC010000116.1 GCA_017546635.1 Bacteroidaceae bacterium
ACTCCCGACATAAGCGCAGCCATTCCAAAGAGCGCAAAATTCTTGTCGGGCAGCACCTCGCCCCAACCGAACATATTACAAAGCCCCGCAAACAGATAGCCCGACACACAGCCCAGGAACAGGCTGGGAGCAAATATACCGCCGCAGCCGCCGCCACAGTTGGTTGCTGTTGAGGCAAAAGCCTTGAACAGTATGATGAGCAGCATATACACAAAAAGCAGCTGGGCGTGTCCGTAGAAGAGCGAATTATTGAGGATGACATCGGCCGATGAACCGTTGATGAGGTGGTTTATCATCGCATATCCCTCGCCATAAAGCGGCGGGAAGAGGAAGATGAGCACACTGAGCACCGAACCGCCCAACGCCAATTTCACATACGGATTGGTAAAGCGTCGGAAAAACTTCTCGACAGTAGTTGTCACGTGTGTAAAATAGAGCGAGACAAGGCCGCAGATGACACCCAGCAGCATTACGTAGGGCACGCGCGAGACACTGAACGCATCATCGAGCTGAAAGTGGAACATAGCATCGGTTCCCGTCAGCAGATAGGAGAGCGTAACGGCCGTAACGCTCGAAATGAGCAGAGGCAGCAACGACGACATTGTAAGGTCGAGCATAAGCACCTCGAGCGTAAAGACGAGGCCCGCAATGGGTGCCTTGAAGATACCCGACACAGCTCCCGCCGCACCGCAGCCAATGAGCAGCATCATCACCTTCTGGTCCATCTTGAAGAGGCTCGCCAGATTGGAGCCTATTGCCGAACCGGTAAACACAATGGGCGACTCGGCTCCCACCGAACCACCGAAACCGATAGTTATTCCGCTGGCTATGAGCGAAGACCACATATTGTGCCTTTTAATCTTGCCTTGCCGGCGCGATATAGAGTAGAGCACCTTTGTCACACCGTGGCTTATATCATCGCGTACCACATTGCGTATGAAAAGACCTGTAATAAAGATACCCACCACCGGATAAAGAAGATAGAGCCAGTTGAACGAGTCGGTAGAGAAGCCACCCGTGAGCAAATGCTGTATGAACTCTATGAAATGCTTGAGCGTAAAGGCCGCCAACGAGGATATCACTCCCACCACAAAGCTCAGTATCAGTATGAACTGCCTCTGCGGTACGTGCTTTTCGCGCCATTCAATAAAGCGGTCGAGCAGGCTTATCTTATTATCCTTTTCCATAATTTACGGACAATTACTCCCTTATGATCTTTACTGTGCCGTTTGCGGTGAGCTTTACAATGCTCGATGATTTTGGGCTACCCTTCTCGAGCTGACGATAGTTAACGACATAATCCACCGCATTTATGATTTCCTCGCTTATCTCGGCAAAGTAACGGGGTGTAGGCTCGCCGCTTATATTTGCCGATGTAGAGACAACAGCCTTTTGGAAGCGGTAGCAGAGTTCCTTGGAAAAAAGCTCCGATGTAACGCGTATGCCAATGCTGCCATCCTCGGCAATGAGGTTGGGTGCAAGATTACGCGCCCCGTCGTATATCACCGTCAAAGGGCGGTCGGCAAGTTCCACAAGGTCCCACGCAACAGCGGGTACCGAGGCCACGTAGCGGCTTATCCTGTCGGCATTGTCCACCAGCAGCAGCATTGCCTTGTTGTCGGCACGGCGCTTTATCTCATAGACACGCTTCACTGCCTCGGGGTTTGTCGCGTCGCAACCTATTCCCCATACTGTATCGGTAGGATAAAGTATAACACCACCCTTACGCAGTACCTCTACACACTTTTTTGCTTCATCGGCTATTGTTCCCATTATGGTATTTTTTCTTATTATATTTCAGGTAATAATATATGTTGACCCGCAGCTCACTTTCTTCGCGGACCTGTCATCCTGAACAGAAGTGAAGGATCTCAAAATCACGTAAAAAAGAGATACATTGCCTTTAGCTCCTTCGGGCGGCGACCGTCGGTTCGCTTTGCTCAGACGTATTGTTGAGGGCTTGCCCGAAAATGACAAATGACATTTGGGTCAACTGCTATATTGTTGCTTATTTTTATTTTCTTTTCACTGTATACCTGGCATCAGAACTCACTTGTAAAGTGGAAACGTATTCCCTTGAAGTCGTTCTGCGCCATCTGCAGCACATAGCTGCTGTCGGCAAGGAATACGTCGCGTCCCTCGATATCCTTGGCCATATACTGGTACTTGCGGCGCTTGAAGTTCTCGAGTTCCTCGGCATCGTCGCTCTCTATCCAGCAAGCCTTGTAGAGGCTCACAGGCTCCCAGCGGCACTTTGCATTATACTCATTCTCGAGACGGTACTGTATAACCTCGAACTGCAACTGTCCAACAGTACCTATGAGCTTGCGTCCATTATGCTGGTTTACGAACAGCTGTGCGACACCCTCGCCCATTAGCTGGTCGATACCTTTGGCAAGCTGCTTGGTCTTCATCGGGTCGGCATTCTCTATGTACTTGAACATCTCGGGCGAGAAGCTGGGCAACCCCTTGAAGTGCAGCAACTCACCCTCGGTCAAGGTGTCGCCAATCTTGAAGTTACCGGTATCGGGCAAACCGATAATGTCTCCGGGATAGGCCTCATCGATTGTACTCTTTCTCTGTGCCATAAACTGCGTGGGCGACGAGAAACGTATATCCTTGCCAAGACGTATATGGCGGTAAGGCGCATTGCGGACAAATTTTCCCGAGCATATCTTGCAGAATGCCACACAAGAACGGTGGTTGGGGTCGATATTCGCTGTTATCTTGAAGATGAATCCTGTGAACTTCGACTCCTCGGGAGTAACCATACGCTCCACAGCCTGCACGGGACGGGGACTGGGAGCAATCTTCACAAAGCAGTCGAGCAGTTCCTGTACACCGAAGTTATTGAGAGCCGAACCAAAGAACACCGGTGCAACCTTTGCATCGAGGTACTCCTGAATATCGAATTCGGGATATACGCCATCAACAAGCTCCAGATCGGCACGCAGGCGCTCAGCCTGTCCCTCACCTATATTTGCTGCGAGCTGCTCACTGTTTATATCCACCTCGACCTTCTCTGTCACCCTCTGCTTGTTGGGAGTAAAGAGGTCGAGCTTCTGCTCATAGATATTGTACACACCCTTGAAATTCGCACCCTGGTCTATAGGCCAACTTAGAGGACGCACCGCAATCTGAAGCTCGCTCTCAAGCTCGTCGAGAAGGTCGAACGGGTCGCGGCCCTCACGGTCCATCTTGTTCACGAATACAATCACCGGTGTGTTGCGCATACGGCAGACAGACATCAGCTTGCGTGTCTGTGTCTCCACACCCTTTGCGCTGTCCACCACAATTATCACACTGTCAACGGCTGTGAGAGTACGGAATGTATCCTCGGCAAAGTCCTGGTGACCCGGGGTATCGAGGATGTTTATCTTGTATCCCTCGTAGTCGAACTCCATCACCGATGTCGTAACCGAAATTCCGCGCTGCTTCTCAATCTCCATCCAGTCCGATGTTGCGGTCTTCTTTATCTTGTTCGATTTTACTGCACCTGCAACCTGAATCTGTCCACCAAAAAGCAGCAGTTTCTCGGTAAGGGTTGTCTTACCGGCATCGGGGTGCGATATAATCGCAAATGTCCTTCTTCTTCCTATTTCTTCCTGTATATTCATCTGTCTATGTAGTTTTATCTGTCTATTTCTTATCAATCAATGAAATTTGTGTGCCCAACCTGCCACAATCCTTTTTATCAAAGGTATACAAGACAGCACACACCCCTTTTTCAAAGGAAAGAGAGCCGAGAGAGGTTTATACCTCTTCGCTCTCAAGGTCGAGTCTTCCGGCTTCCTCCTCGCTGTAATACAGCGAGAGCATAGAGATAAACTTGCTTATCTCGCCAGTAGCCTCAAGTGTCTGTTCACTAACCTCACGCTTCTGGAGCCTCATCAGCCACACCATATAAAGCGCATCAAAGCAGTTCTCTATCTCGTTCTTGTCGCGTCCGTTGCTCCTGTTGCGGAACTCCACAATAAACGGCAATGCCTTGTAGTAGGCAGCCGAGTAGAACGGCACTTTGGGCGATTTGAGCAATCTCAAATGCAGGTCGACAAGCATTATTATAACGTTCTTGTTTATCTGCAGGTGTCCGCTATCCTTTACATCCTCCAGACGCATCATCTCGGCAAGATTAGAATACCACTCGAGCATCTCCTTTCTCTGCTCCTCGGGCAAAGAGTAAGGCTCTACAAGGCTCTTTTCAATCTTTTCCATCGACAAGCCGTTGGCACGCAACAAATCCTCGACCTGCCACATATACAGCAGATACTCTGCTATATTCTTTTTCCTTAGTTCTCGCGATACAAACAAAACCTATAATTTTTAGTTATCAATATATTCTGTAAATACGTCAGCCTGTTATTGTCAACACCTTTTGCCACAGTTCCCGTAATCCTTTATATACTGCATAACAGCATAGTCCAAGAAGAGGAAAAACAAAAACGGATTGACTTTCTGAAGAAGTCGCGACAAGCACAGCGGAACACCATTTATCAATGGAACGAGTATATTCCGGTGAGCATAAGCACTGCACTTATAAACGACGCAGCCATAACTACACAACCTATCACCCTGTTTATAATCCAGATACCGCGTACATCGAAACGTGAGCGCAGTTTGTTTACGACATAAGTTATGAAGAACCACCACAGCATTGCACCGGCAAAGATTGAGACATATCCTATGAACTGCTGATAGAAAGGCTGTTCGGGAAGCATAAACTGCAAAGGGGTGAACATTGCCATAAACAGGAATATAATCAACGGATTTGAGAGTGTGATAAAGAATCCGGTGACACAGTTCTGCACAAGGCTGCTTTTGTTACGGCTCACCTTGCGGGTATTCTGCGCAGGATTACTGCGGAAGGTGTATACACCGAACAGAAACAGCAGCACCGAGCCGACAAGCTGCAAGATAAAGAGATTGGTCTCGTTATGAATGAAATCGTAGATGAACGATAATCCATATCCCGTTACAAGAGCATATATGATGTCACTTATAGAGGCACCGAAGCCCGTCACAAGACCATACACACGTCCTTTATTCAGCGCACGCTGAATACAAAGCACACCAGTAGGGCCCATAGGCGCCGAAGCTACGATACCTATGATTAAACCCTTAACAATTGTCTCTACCACAGAAATCTGTGATACCAGCTGCTGCAAGAAGTCGTTTATCTCATTCATAATTGCAAAGATGCAATTTTTTTATGAGAAACAATACATTCAAGACTACTTTTTTTCGGCACAAACATCATTAACTGCATCCAACAAACATTAATAAATACAATTAATGAAAGAATTACCGATAATGGCAAAGTAGAAAACAGCCACAACAACCACATACAGCAACACGCGCACACAAAAACAGCAAGACGATGAACATCAAATGATGCACCGTCTTGCCGCCATACATTTTCTACCGTATTACTTTCGTTTGCCCAAAGCCAAGCTCAAACCGAATGTAAAGTGCGCATTCAGGTCATTCAGCGGCACAAACTGAGGAGTGACATCGGTAATCATACAATCGCTTCCAAAGAAGAGGTTTATGCCGGCCGGATGGAAGTTCAGCATCCAGCCAAAGCTGGTTCCATAGGACGTTGTTCCAAAATTGACCGTAGCATCGAACCACTTCAAGGGCGATACATTCAGATATCCTTTCGCCTCATACCACTCATTGATGCTCGACGAAGAGAACTGCTTCGAATAGAGCAGACCTACAGTAAGCGGTTTATAGAAAGGCATACTGTACTCGGCGCCCATATACATTTTCGCATTCAGACTTGTCTTGCCCGAAGAATTGCCATCATAGACAAAATCCACCAGACTTGCAGCATCATCGCCTAGTTTATCGAGTTCATCTTCGACAGCTGTATCCAAATCATCATAATCGAGTTCATTGAAACCGTCAAATTCCACCCTATTACCGGCACTGTGAGCCTTAATCATATACTTCCAGTTAATGAATCCAAGATCAACCACCGAGGCCGAGAGGGTAAGCCCAGGCACATAATCGCTCATATCATACACCGCACCAAGATCTATGGCAAAGCCCGAAGCCGAGGGAGAGACCTTATCTGCAAGCTCCACACCGTCGATATAATTATCCTTGTCAAGTGTCGCATACGCCTCGGAAAAAAGAGCACCCTCGGCTTTTGCCACACTATTGACCGTCCAACGCTTGTCGTTCAATTCTATATCGAGGCGCTCAACCGACACATTTGCATAAGCCAGACCGACAAGATACTTGAGGTTTGCACCAATGCGCAGATTCCTGATGACCTCACGTGAATAACCCAAAGAAACCGAAGCATAGTTCATTGTGTTCATTCCAATACCCGAAAGACTGTACTCTTCCTTACTCAAACCGTTCTTCGCAAACTCGAACAGTCCCTTAGGAAGAGACATCGTCATTGATGAAGAGAGTGAGACATCGAGAGTAAAATATCCGCCAAGCATTCGGAAACCAGCCGCCAACAGAGTCTCGTCGAAACCGAATCCCATACGTGCATCGGAAGGCAGTTTGTCCAGGAACTTCTTCTTGTCAACAGTACCGCTCATAAAAGTAGTAAGCTTGTTACCCTCATAGGGATACAGGAAATTCGAAATTCCCACATTGCCTCTTGTCCTGAACGAGAATTTACCCGACATCAGAGAAAAGAACCCGCGTTCGGGCTTCATTGCAGGATTCAACTTATAATTGTAGAATGCCCCATCAAGAAAATACGATGTAGTAGAAATCTGAGCCTCGACATT
Organism: Bacteroidaceae bacterium; assembly: GCA_017546635.1. Classification (GTDB taxonomy): domain Bacteria; phylum Bacteroidota; class Bacteroidia; order Bacteroidales; family Bacteroidaceae; genus HGM04593. Next base: position 6,756 of record JAFYSC010000116.1, read on the forward strand.
AGAAGAGACAAGCACAACCATCAAGGCCGCTATTATATATCTTATATTTTTCATAGTTTCTGCTTTATGTAACGGTTACTTAATCCAATTCAGTCTCAATGTCTCCCTCTACCTCAACAACTACGTTCATCACCTTTAGGCCCTGGTCGCATCTGAGGCCTTCACCGCCAACAGTATGGTCCATAGCAACAGCCTTGAATACAATCTTGTCGAGTGCAGAAAGAGTCTTGCCCTTGCTGCTGACAACAACAGCAACCTCCTGTTGCACCTCCGAGAGAGCTGGATCGTTTATGCAACCTCCCTCTCCTGCTTTTATTGTAACAGGTTCAACGGTAATACCATCTATCAATTCACCTGTAATATCATACGGCAGCACTGTAAGTTCCAAGTTAAGAGGCAAGCTGTTTATAAGGTCCATCTTGAGCACAAACGAGACATTCGCCATTTTTTCGAGCACATCTCCCAAATCCTCGCCGAGGTCTTCGATAGAGTCGGTGTAGCATATGTTCAGGTCATCGAACTTCAAAGGAATATTCACCGAGTATTCGCCGCTGAACTCGATTGCCTCGGTAATATCTATGTGATGCGTTGTTCCGGTGTCAATTCTTGGCTTAATGGTCAAGTCGATGACTGTAGGAATCTTATTGTCCAGCATTGTCGCCAATCCAGGAACCTCAACATTATCGTAACCGGCCTTCGAGATGCGCGACGTATCACTTGTCAAGAACAGTTTTGTATCCTTGGCCGTAATCTTGCCTGTCTTCTCATCGTAATCGGCAGGATGTATCTTCAACATTGCCGAGACTTCAGATATTGCAGCTCCATTGTCATCACGACCGGTAATTGTAAGTTCCACATCAACAGGAACACTTACAGAGTTATTGAGCGAAACCTCAATCTGCGGCTCGGCAAGGGTTATCCTGTTTCCTCCATCTTTCAAGAAGTCAAGCTCATCGCCAAGGTCGAGGTCTATCTGCTCATTCGACTCATCTATGTCGCCGTCATATATACCGTGAAAGCTCTTCACCTTAATGGCATCGACCATAAATTTAATGTCGAGCACTATTTCCTCACCTATCTCATCAAGTTGCCTTGAACTGAAATCGGCACTTTCGATATATGCGCTTCCGGTTACACTGACACCTCCTGTGTATTTTATGAACTTGAGGTCTATTGAGTCTACAGGAACAATACCTGCGTCTCCGAACTCTGCACCCGAGAAATCGAGACTTGTACACTGAAGCTCAACTACAACATTGTCTTTGTCCCTGTTGGGATTATACAGAATGGATATATCCAGCGTGTTATCACCATTCAAAGTCAACGAATTCACACCCTTGTTGTTTTCCGACTTCTTAAGTTTCAGGAAATCAGGCAATTTTACGTTCATATCAATATTGACATCGGCATCAAGGTCATTAAGTCCATCAACAGCCATCTCCAATTTCACGGTAACAACATCTGTGAAATCTATAGCCTTTATGCTTGCAATCTCAGACGGCACCTCCTCGTCGAACGAAAGATCCACCTCCTTGTCAAGGTCCGAGCTTATACGGTCGGTGCAGACAGAGGCTTCGTATATGACAAGTTCTGTATCTTCCATTGTGAATATTGCACTCTTCTTCCCTTTCAGTCTGTCAAGCGTTTGTGACAAATTATCCATAGTGAAACTTGCCAGAAGCAGAGAATCTTGCTCAACATCATAAGAATCAACGACAAATATATTGGCATTCATCGTAAATTCGCACTTTTCATCTACTACATCGAGGTTAAGTTTCAAGCTGTCGAGTGCCAAATTCCATATGCCTCCATCGAGAGCATCAAAGGTATATATGTAGAATGAGTGCTTTTCGGGTTTATACTCTACACCGCCGGGAAGAGCCGAAGAAGCCATATCAAATACAAGTTCATCGGGGAATTGCACCTTCAAGGCATAGCCTTCGGCCATTCCCAAATCGTGGAGCAATTCTGCATCCTCCTTCTTCATATCTGTACGGAATCTCAGACGGCTGCTGTTCGATTCAAAATCGACGAAATTAATGCGTTTGATGTGTTCCAATCCATCAAAGCTACCATCGAATTTCATATTTATCGGTTCAAAGGCCACATTTATCTCATTTGTTTCACCCTCGATATTGCAGAATGCAAGAACTGCATTGAACGAGATGTTGAATGCAAAGTTTTCTTCGATATAAGCATCAATATCTCCGACTTTTTGGGGCTCGAGAGTTATCGTACCGCTTTCAATAGTATAGTCAAGAGTATAATTGATCTCGGAAAGGTTTTCAAAACTTACAACCCTGCCGCCTTCAATCATCAAATCCTCAATACCTACAATATCTTCAATATAGAACTCTACATAAGTATACTCTTCGGTAACAGGCAGATTATTGACTCTGATTACATTATTGCCTACCAGTTCATAATACGCATTGGCCTTATCCTTCAGGGCAAGGACATAATATTGGGGAAACTCGATATTAAAGCAAATGGACGAAGTAGCATTTGCCATAGATCTGGGACGGGTAATCCGGGCCTTGATGAGTGTTCCGTTAGTATCAAGCCCGCCATCTTCGAGTACGGTTGCAAGTTCTATTCTACTAACCGATTTCACTTCATCGGGCAGTTCATAGGTATCATTTTCGAATACATAATCTACAACGGATTCAATCTTGTGCGAAGTGCCAGACAGTCCCATTTCATCTATTTCAACTTCCACAAGCCCCGTCACGCCCGAAGCAGCAAGAGCATCCAGTTTGGCCTTTAGGTCTCCGTTCTCGATAATCTCGCTTGCATTGGCTTTAAGATCGGGAAGACTGCTGTTCAATTCATCGAATGAAATTTCCGGAATGCTGAACGTAGCCGGATCGACATTCTTTGCCTTAACTTCAACTGCATCAATCTCGGCATTGGTAAACTCAATCTCAATAGTTTCGCTCTGCTCTTCAATGGTCAATTCTATTGGATCGATGGTCTCGGTGATAGGAGAGATTGAATCACCTTTTGAAATACAATAAGCTCCATCCTTATTTTTCTCAAGAACATCAATATCGTCGACATCTATCAACGAGTCCAGCGTAACTGCCTTCAAACTGCCAAAAGGCAATGTAATTTTATTGCCTTCAACTTTAACATCCTTGGAAATTTCCTTGTTCAGGTCGTAATTATTATTGACACAAGAACACAAAATAGACAATACTCCAAGAAAAAGAAACCTAAAAATTTTCATATCCGTTAATCTAATTTTATGATTTGCTAACAAAATAAGGAGTTCTTTTCCTAAGAAAACGACACAACAACAAGCCAATTCTCTTAAAAAACGCAAATATAATACAACAATTGCAAATATTCGGCAAATTACACAAAATTAGGTTCGGACTACAAAAAAAATATACAAATCGTCCCTTTGCGCTATAATCATCCGATATACATACAAAAAAAATATGCGAAATCGCATTTCGCATAACCAATTCAATACGTAGCAAACGCAAAAGCACATTCGCCCGCAAGTCCAGGCAACAATCCTTAGCTGTACTAATCTATTTCAAAAGGCAACTAAGAAGCTGTTTAAATTTCTTTCAAAAATATTATTTACATTGTCCTCAAGAAGTGCTTGTCTTTTTATGCCCTTTTTTGCCTGTTTTTCCCTTTTTCGCAGTTACATAGCCCGCTATGCGCCTTTGAAAAATAAAAAAA
>JAFYSC010000117.1 GCA_017546635.1 Bacteroidaceae bacterium
CCTCCACCAAACGAAGCACCCATTTTAAGTGCCTGCTCACGGGTAAAGCCGTATATGTCGGCAAAGGCAGCCACCACCGACTGTGAGCAGTTGTATCCCTCCTTGAACAGCGAGGTTGCCAACTCTATCCTATCTTCTAAATTCATTCCGATAGATTAAAGGTGTGATAATTGAATAAGGTGCATCAATTGACTTGACACACCTTATTCGTTCTGCTTTCTATTATTTAAGACCGCGTGCACGGAGCAGCGCATCGGGATTGGGCTCTGCACCTCTGAAGCGCTTGTATTCGCGCATCGGGTCTTTGCTTCCGCCCATCTCCACCAACTGCTTGAAGTTTGCCGCTGTCTCAGCATCAAAGACACCGCGCTCCTGGAACAGTTCGAATGCGTCGCAGTCGAGCACCTCGGCCCAAAGGTAAGCATAATAGCCTACAGCGTAGCCACCGCTGAACACGTGTGCGAAGTTTGTGCTGCAGTAACGGTACTCAATCTCGGGAATAAAGCCAAGTTCGGCACGCACTGTATTCTCGAACTCGTTGCAGTCGAAGTTAGTGTAATCCTCCTGTGTATGCATACGCAGGTCAAGTAGAGCCGCTGCTACAAGCTCGCTTGTCTCGAATCCAAGGTTGAAGTGTGAGCTGCGCTGCATCTTCTCGATGAGTGAGTCGGGGATAACCTCACCTGTCTGATAATGCTTTGCGTATGTACGCATCACCTCGGGCTCAATTGCCCATTTCTCGTTTATCTGTGAGAAGAGTTCAACAAAGTCGTGCTTTACGCTTGTTCCGCTTACCGAGGGGTAGTGTGTCTGTGTGAGCATTCCGTGAAGACCGTGGCCGAACTCGTGGAACAGAGTGCGTGTCTCGTCAATATTGAGGAGTGCAGGAGTGTCGCCTGTGGGAGCGGTGAAGTTGCATACATTCACTACCATAGGACGGATATTCTCGCCGCCAAGGTTCTTCTGGCCCACGAACTCTGTCATCCAGGCACCGCTGCGCTTGCTTGCGCGGGGGAAGAAGTCGGTATAGAAGAGTGCAAGGTGTTTGCCGTCATTGTCCTTTACCTCGAATGTGCGTACACCGTCGTAATATACGGGAATATCGGTGCGCTCGGTGAATGTCACGCCATAGAGTTTCTGTGCACAGTCGAATGCTCCGTCGAGCACGTTCTCCAGTTTGAAATAGGGTTTGATCTCCTCGTCGTTAAGAGCATATTTTGCCATACGCAGCTTCTCGGTGTAGTAGAACCAGTCCCAACCCTCGAGCTTGAAATTACCGCCCTCGATGTCGATGATAGCCTGCAATGCTGCACGCTCCTCCTTTGCACGCTGTACAGCGGGCTCCCAGATACTCATCAACAAATTGTCGGCTGCAGCAACGGTCTTTGCCATCTTCTTGTCGAGGACAAATGCCGCGTAGTTCTCAAAACCAAGAAGCTTGGCCTTCTGTTGGCGCAACTGCAGAATGTTGCGTATAATCTCCTTATTGTTGTACTGGTTGTCATTGTTGCCGCGTCCGTAGTACGCCTTGTACACCTTCTCACGCAATGAGCGGTTGTCGGCATACTGCAGGAAAGGAATGCAGCTGGGCTTGTCGAGTGTGAAGAGCCAGCCTTTGCAACCGGCCTCTTTTGCAGCCTGAGCCGCAGCATCGCGCACACCCTGAGGAAGTCCGCTAAGGTCTGCTTCGTCGGTGATGACCAACTTGAAGTCCTTGCCGTCGGCAAGAAGGTTGTTTCCGAACTCTATGGATGCAAGGCTCAGCTTGGTGTCAAAGTCGAGCAGAGTGGCCTTGTCCTGAGCGTTGAGCAGGGCGCCTCCACGTACGAACTCCTGATAGTAGTTCTCCAATACAATTGATTGCTCCTCGTTCAAGCCGAGAGACTCGCGGTTGTCATAGAGTGAACGGATACGCGCAAAGAGCGAGTCGTTCATATATATGTAACCGTTGAGTTCGGTGAGCATAGGGGTAACAGCGTTCTCAACCTCTGTCATCTCGGGAGAGTTGTTGCTCTCGTTAAGGTTGAAGAATATGGCCGACACCTTGCCGAGTGTACGTCCGCTGAGCTCAAGCGCATCGATGGTGTTCTCAAATGTAGGAGCCTCGTTGTTCTCGATTATCTTCTTGATATCGGCACGCTTCTCGGAAATACCTATTTTGAATGCCTCAAGATAGTCGGCAGTCTGATAAAGGTGGAACTCGGGAGCGCCAAGAGGAGCCTTGCTGTCGCCAAGGATAGCAATGCCTTGTCCGCTGCCTCCACCACACGAAATCTGTGTCATCATAATGATTGCTGTTAGTGATGTAAGGATTGTTTTTTTCATAAGTTAACTGTTTATTTTGTGAAAATGTTTTTCGTGCACATACTTTACAATGTACAAATTTACAAAAAACAAATTAAGAAAACAGAATTGTCCGGTAAAAATCAGGTGTATAGTTGCAAGCAACAGCAATGTCCGATAAAAAACCGCCCTTGTTCAGGGCAAGCTTTTACCGGACATCGTATATCAGGTATGCTGCATTCATTTGTGCAGCAATAAAAGTACACTGCACCAGA
>JAFYSC010000118.1 GCA_017546635.1 Bacteroidaceae bacterium
GTTGAACACCCTGTACCGTCCGTTGAACCAGTCTTTAGCTTCGGGATTGTCAAGCGCCGCCCCGATCAGCCGCTTTATCTCTTGGCGTGTCCCCTCCGATACGATAAGTCCTTGCATCTGTTTTTTTGCAAGTTCCTGCTCAAGTTCGCAGCCTGTTATAAGGTGCGACATTATATCGTGCAGAAGCTCACCTAAATCCATATACTCGGCATATTTAAGTTCCTCATTACTCTTTGCAAGGAAGCGTGCTAGGTTATTCGACTGTCTCGATGTAAGATTATTGGCATAAGAGACAAAGGGTTGGCTGCACTCCACAGCTTCCATTGTAAAAGGATTCATTCCGTTCTCCACTTCATCAACTTTTGCAGGTTTGCTCTCTTCGGACGGTGCTATATTACCGTAAGTGAAAACTCCTTTCCCGGCATCATAAGCCGACCCTGACAATCCCATACTGTTCATCAAGCAAGAAATCACCTGCTGTATGCTGTTCTCTTTCTGTTCTCTGTTCGAGAATATGAACAAGTTGTGCGATGCACGGGTAAATGCCACATACAATATATTGAGATTATCGACAAGTTCAAAGAGAGTCTCACGGTAATACTCCTCGGAATAGGCCGACAGACGCATCTTCTCGAGATATTCTATCGGCAGAAGGTCAATCATATCAAAAGGATGGTTCTTTGGATTGCACCACAATATCTTTTCCTTTTGATAGTTATGCCACTCCTTTGTTATGCTTCCATAGCAGAACGGTATAATGACAGTATGGAATTCCAATCCTTTTGATTTATGGATTGTCATTATGCGTACGCTCTCTTCCTGTCCGCCTGGAATACTCTTTGTGCAAAGTTCATCGTCCCAAGCAGACAAGAACTCGGCAATGCCACAGTTGTTTTTTTGCAGATACTCCGCTGCATAATCGAGGAAGGAATATATATAAGGTTCCTCACCTTCGATGGCATTAAGGTCAAGTATCTGAATGAGCTGTTCGAGAACCTCGTTTACAGGCTCCTCCGACAACTCCTTCTGCTTCTCGATGAGCAAATGGGGCAATATTTCCAATATTCTCTCTTTCCTCTCGAACATTTCGGTCATTGGTATGTCGCTCTTGAGCACATACCTGCTATATGCAGTTACAAGTTCTGTTGAATTGAGCACGTCGCCGGGACGTAAAATATAACGCAAGGCTGCAACAAGTATACGCAAGGCTGCCGATGAAGAGAGTTCATAGGCACTCTCCGATACTATGCTATAATTGGGAAACTCCCTATTGAAATCATCCACAATATCAGGAATATCCGTATTCCATCTTATGAGGATTGTAATGTCCGACGGCTTCACCTGTTGCTCGTCGAGCAGGGTATGCAGTGTCCTTGTCAGCTGCTCACGTGCCACGGCAGCCTTTTCAGCTGTTTTCTTGCCACTTTCCAGCAGATGCACCTCGACATATCCTTTTGCACCTTTCTTGTTTGGTATCTGCGCAACGTCACCATAGGCCCGTTTCAGGTCGTTCAACCGCGTACCTAAGTCCGTTGAATATGTGGAGTCAATCATCTTTACACCTTCGGTAAAGAACTTATTGTTGAACTCAACTACATTCTGCTGACTGCGGTAATTGACAGTGGTATTGCTACTGTTGTTCAACATCTCGGTATTATAGTTTCCGATGGTGCCGGCAGGAAATTCCGCATCGATATTGTTCAGGATGTTCCAGTCGCTGTTACGCCAACGGTAAATAGCCTGCTTTACATCACCTACAATAAGGTTGAAACCTCCACGCGACATTACCTCGTCGAGCAATACCTTGAAACAGCTCCATTGCAGTTTCGATGTATCCTGAAACTCATCTATGAATATATGGTTTATCTCTGTTCCTATCTTCTCGAAGATGAATGAGGTATCATTATCTATCATACGGCTCAGAAGATATGTTGTCTGCGAGAGCAAGAAACGGTTCTCACTGTTATTCTCCAACTGCAGGGTATCGGCTATGCTGTTCAGTAGGCGCAACTGATGAAAGCGGGTCAGCGAGAGGCGGCAACTGTTCAAGTGAGACAATTCGTTGACGTACAACTGCTGGTTCTGCTGCAGCAGCCCGGCGATGAGGTCGCATTCCGCAGCTGAGAGCTTGCCGCTTATCTTTTCGGGCTTACCCACACATTCAAGAGCACGCTTGCTCAATTCAAGCAGTTCACCTCTTTCCAGTTTCAGGAAGAACGACCATATACCGCTGTTCTTGTAATAAAAATCGTCGACAGTAAGACTGTTTTTCTTTGCAATGGCAAAGAACTGCTCGGCAATATTCTTTATCCGTGACGTAATGTTCTCTTCCACCGCACGAATGGCATCCCTGTAGTCGGTGAGTATCTTGCCGTTGTCCTTTTTAATCTGTTGGCGCATATTCTCGCCCTTCTCCTGGTACTCTTCTTTGAGGATGTTTTGTGCAAAGTTCTTTATGGCACTATGCACTCCCCAACTTTTTCCATTGTCCAAATGCTCTTTAATGTACTCAACGAGCCACTTCATCTCATTACAGTCAGGGGTAAGGCGCTTTATCAAGAGGTCCACGCAATCCTCCAAGAGTTTCTTGCCGTCAAGTGTTATTTCAATATCACCGCTCAGTTCGAGCTCCTTTGCGAGACCACGCAGAATACTCTGGAAAAAAGCATCTATCGTCTGTATGCGAAAATGTCCATAGTCGTGCAGCATAAGGTGTAATGCCCTGTCTGCACGTGAACGTATTTCCTGCCCATCGAGTCCAGGAAAGGCCTCCTTTATCTTCTCGTAGTACGACTGCGACGATTGCAGGGAGTTTGCAATGCCATACAACTGTCCCAGGATACGCTCTTTCATTTCTCCTGTCGCCTTATTTGTAAAGGTCACGGCAAGCGTATGCCTATAGGCCCCAGGGTTTGCTATAAGCAGTTTAATGTACTCTACAGCCAGGGTAAAAGTCTTTCCCGAACCTGCCGATGCACGATATATATATAGCGTCTTGTTCATATTTCAGTTATTTATAAAAAGATACCTAAAATTGTTGCTTTACCTCAACGGTACTTTTTCCACCTCTTTTCTTGGTTACACATATTTGGATAGGAATACGTTCAATCATATTGGAAAGGTGGGATATCACACCTATCTTTCGTCCCTGACTCTGCAAATGCTCCAGCGCCTCCATTGCTATGCGCAGCGTATCACTGTCGAGCGAGCCGAATCCCTCATCAATAAAGAGCGACTCTATGCTCATATTGCTCGAAGAGAGCGACGAAAGGGCAAGAGCCAACGCGAGTGACACCAGGAAAGTCTCACCGCCTGATAGGGTATTCACCGTGCGACGCTCCGAAAGCATATCGAGGTCTATGATAGTGAGCGCAAGGCTATCGGGAGCCGAACGTACCAGCTGATAGCGGCTGGAGAGTTGCTTGAGGTGGATATTGGCGTATGAGAGCATTATATCAAGAGTGTATCCTTGTGCTATCATACGGAATTTCTGTCCTTTTGCTGCACCGAATATGTCACAGAGCTTTTTCCAATCGGTTGAATATTCCTCGGCAGCCGCATACTCCTTACGCAGTTTTTCGGTACGTTGCTTGTTCTCCTTGTCGCTCTTCAGCTTAACCGTTATTCGGGTTATCTCCTCTTTCCTTTGCAACGAGAACTGCCTTGACTCCTGAAGCATAGCCTGAATAGCCTCCTTATCCTCATTGTCAGCAGGCTTGACCGTTGCTTGGGCGTGCTGTTCAATGTTACGCATACGCTCACTCAATTGGGTATTTGCCTGCAACAGTCTATCCCGCGCTTCCGTTACACTGCGACGCATTCTTATA
>JAFYSC010000119.1 GCA_017546635.1 Bacteroidaceae bacterium
CAAAGTGCTTTGCTAATTTCAGAGCTGTAGGGACTACCAAAGAATACTCTCTTCCTTGTGGTATTCCGTCTGGGGCAATCCAAACATGTTTGCCTCTCTCCTGAAGTAGCCTACCTACCATAGCAGCTTTTAAAACATTCTTGGAAGAGTAGCTAATAAAGAAATACTCTTCTTGCAGACTCCATTGAAGACACTTTTCCATATCAACTATAACGTTGTTGATAATTATTTGATATCTATCATTGTGTCCTCTAAACATTGTCGCCTCTTCATAAAACCTATCAATCTCAACAAGCACATTATCCCTTCTTCCCATCAAATGACTGAATAGTGATTGCAATAAATATGGTCGAGTTCCTCGAATCACATGAACAACATGGTGGAAAAAAGAATCAAGTGAAGGACCTGAAGGGCAATCGATAATGGCATCCAAATCGTATGAACGCATGCGACTATAATCAGGGGTACCATCTAATATAGGTAAAACGTTCATCTGACAAGTTCCCATATAATGATAACCATGATTCTTCCGATTTAGTTCCATGATAAAATCAGTAAACTCAGCGTCATTAAAGAATATCGGACCCAAGCGAGGGCTATCAATCATTCTGACAAACTGTCTCTTCTTACGAGCAATAGATAAAATTCCATGTGCGTAGGAGTTCTTACCATGATAATCCTGATATTCATCTGACAACATATTATTTCTCCAGTCCAATTCGTTATCATCGACTTCATGCTGAATATTGTGTCTGTCATACCCAGGAAGATAAAAATCCACTTCATCAGAGATTATATCCATCTCATGAAAGTTGCGGATTACATATTCTACTGCTCTGCTGTCTGATGCAGCATTAGCAAAGATAATCATTGTCCAACTTTTACGACTATATCTTGCATTCTCTTCAAATTGCATGATTGAATTTACAGGTACTCCCATATTCAGTACATTTATTATTCAACATTTTCTCTAATCACAACTCTTAATCCCAACCCGCTAGTCTTCTTTGAACGGTCTGATGCATAACGTCGTGATACACGGCAATTCTTTTCTTCATGCCACCAACTGCCACCACGACGGATGAAGATTGTGCCACCCGGTTCTACATCAGAAGCATAGGAATGTGCTGGTGTTTTAGTCCATTCCCATACATTACCACACATATCATATAATCCCAGCTCATTAGGTTGCTTTTCTCCAACAGGATGAGTGCTTCTTTCAGAATTATTTCTATACCATGCAATATCATCTATGTTATTGCTACCTGCATAGCGACAATGTTTGCTTTTTTGTCCTCCTCGTGCAGCATATTCCCATTCTTCTTCAGTAGGCAAATCAAATTTTATATTTGTCATTTTAGATAGGCGACGGACAAACTCGCAAGCCTCATCATAAGTAAGATTCTCTGCCGGATAATGACCTTTGTCACTGATTACACCATTTGCATCATTTTTGTTATTTGAGAACCAACAACCTATTGCAGATCCAAATCCCATAACTGCGCCGAGCGTTGTTCCGACAGTAGTTAGCGTATTTATTAGGTCCTTATTATCTACAAATACATCCTCTTTATATTTGTAATGTGATTTATTATATCCCATTACAGTTTCCCAGATGTTTTGAGTAATCGGGAATCTACCAATATAAAATGTTGGGAGAGAAATCTTGTGTGCTGGGTATTCGTTACTTTCTGCATCTGCCTCTTGCTCTTTAGTCGCTCCTATCTCCAAAGTTCCACCATCAACTCGAAGCATTTCAAATTGGATGTTTCCTAACTCTACGATAAAAGTATCTCCATTTATCTTTTTCGCTTCCGGCCATTCTTGGTCAGGAATAAAGGCCTTATGTTCTCCCCAATATATATCTATATCCCTTTCTTCGTCTGCATCAATATGCTCTTTTAATGTCTGTGTTTCTGCTGTAATAGAATTTATACATTTAAATCTATAATCTCCTTTTCTTGAAATGGGAATACAATAAGGTTCGTCAGACATTCCAATAATATTTGCAATCAACTTTCCCTCTAACATAATTTGACAATTTTCGTTAGAGTAAAACTTAAAAACTGCAATATGGGCAGATGTGTTTTGCTTGGTTGTATTATGTTGTTCACATCTCTTATCTATATTTAGATAATCTAATATTTCATCTTTGTAAGAGCGAAAATTAAAAGACTGTTGATGTCTAAGACTGGCTGGCAATGTTTTTAACTCAATATCACCACTTAATATAGTCAATAAATTACCATCTCTGTAACCACTTTTAAGGTCATTGCTAAATGTACTCCATTCGTATTTAACCCACTTTGATTTTATATTATACACCGATGATGCAACGACAATCATATGTATGGAATCGTCTAACACCTCATCTATAGCATTGGCATATTGTGCTTCACCTATTTTCTTGAGTTCTTCGCTAGCAATAAAAACAGATAAGCCATTTGCCTTTAAGAAATTGTAGACTTCTTTTGCTAAATGATAATCTTCACTTTTAGATGATATAAAAACATCATAATTCATAAAACCCCTTATTCTTTATTTAACTACAAAGTTAACTATATTATTCCATTTAAGCAATTTTATAGCAAAAACAGTCGTCGACATATCAACAATCAAAAAAAATGGCAAAAAAAATCTGTCACTCAAACGCAATATTTAGAAGCTGTTTAAATTTCTAAAAAAGTTTTTCTTATATTGGAAGCCGTTATTTCGTTGTTTTTTTATGTTCAAAATTGCCTGTTATATTCTTTTTATCGGTTAGGTAGCCCGCTACGCGCCCTCGAAAAATAATAAAACATTCTAGTTTGCATTGCGCCAAAATAGGCTGCACTCGCCGAAAACCCGCAAGTAAACTTGCGTTTTGCTCGTTGGCACTATTTTTGACCAATAAAAACTTAACGAAATAAATTTAAACAGTTTCTTGCGTTTTTTGCGTATATTGCGCCTACCAGCAGATATACTTCGGCACTCGCGTACACTCGCGGTGAAAAATATTCAAGTAAACTTTATATTTGATTTTATCCAAGTATGTCTGCGCTCGTTGCGTAAAAATAAATTTTTCCACTCGTTTGTGTTTACTTTTTCGCTCGTTTGTGCTCATATTAGCCTGTCGGCTGATACACTTCTGCACTCGCTGAGAAAAATATTCAAGTAAACTTGATATTTTTCGCTCGTTTGTGCGTATATTCGCAGGATACATTATAAAAAAGCATACAGATGAAATACAACGAACGCGATACACGCCACCAACAGGTGATTGAGGCAGCCAAGCAGATGATGACAGCGGCACGCACCGCACCCAAGGCAAAAGGCTGCGACATAATAGAGATAGCACTCGTAACCGAGGAAGACATCACGGCACTCAGCAACGCTCTTAGGGAGATTGGCGAAGAGCGTAACCGCGCGGGAATGATACGCGACGCGCAGAATATCCTTGCTGCAGAGGCTATATTGCTCATAGGTTCACGCAAGCTCGCAATGGGCCTCAACTGCGCATATTGCGGAGCGGCAACCTGCGAGGAGCGCACCCCCGGCGTTCCCTGTTCAATGAACACCATCGACGTGGGAATTGCAATTGGCTCGGCGTGTGCAACGGCAGCCGACCTGAGAGTAGACACAAGAGTTATGTACTCGGCAGGATACGCTGCAAACAAATTGGGATGGTTGCCCGAGTGCGACTATATAATAGCAATTCCCGTAAGTGCAGGCTCAAAGAATCCCTTCTTCGACCGCAAATAATGCACCCCGAAGTAAAAAGAGACAATATCAAGCAAATTAAAAAGGACAAACATAATGGAACAAAGAAGAGAACTGTTTCTGCCGGCAGAGTGGCACCGCCAACAGATGGTGCAGCTCACCTGGCCCCACGAGAACAGCGATTGGGCATATATGCTCCAGGAGGTAGAGGATTGCTTTGTTGAGATAGCAATAGCTATTAGCCGCAGGGAGAAGCTGCTCATTGTGGCACCCGACACCGACAAAGTATATTCGCGCCTGCAAATGACAGCAGCGAACATTGCCAATATAAGATTTTTCCAGTGCGAGAGCAACGACACGTGGGCACGCGACCACGCCTTCATAACCATCTTGGGCGACACCGTACCCCACTACCTCGACTTTGAGTTCAACGGCTGGGGACGCAAGTTCGCTGCCAGCCTCGACAATGCCATAAACAGCAAGCTCTATGACGCAGGAGTGGTAAAGGGCGAATACGAAGACTGTCTGAGCCTTGTGCTCGAAGGCGGCTCAATAGAGAGCGACGGCAAGGGTACGCTGCTCACCACCAGCCAATGTCTCCTTGCACCGCACCGCAACCAGCCCCTCACAAAGGAGCAGATTGAGAAGAGACTGCTGCAGATGCTGCACGTGAAGAGAGTACTGTGGCTCGACCACGGCAACCTCATCGGCGACGACACCGACGGACACATCGACACAATAGCACGCTTTGCCCCCAACGACACCATAGTACACGTACAGTGCAACGACCCCGAGGACGAGCAGTTTGCCGACCTTCAGGCAATGGAGGCACAGCTTGCGACCTTCCGCACCGAGGAGGGTAATCCCTACCGTCTGCTGGCACTACCCTCGCCCGACCCCATCTACGACGAGGATGACCTTCGTCTGCCGGCGACATACGCCAATTTCCTTGTGATAAACAACGCAGTGCTCTACCCCACATACGCACAGCCCGAGAACGACAAGCTCGCTGCCAAAGTATTGGCAACAGCCTTCCCCAAGCACGAGATTGTAGGTATAGACTGCCGCGCACTCATCAAGCAGCACGGCTCACTGCACTGCGTGACAATGCAGTACCCCACACAGGAAAGATATTGATTGACACAACAGAAAAACAGCTACAGATATGAAAATAGGAATAATACAACAGAGCAACTGCGCCGATGTACAGAAGAATATGGAGCAGCTTGCCGAGAACATACGCAGCGTAGCTGCACAGGGAGCCGAGCTTGTAGTGTTGCAGGAGCTGCACAACTCGCTGTACTTCTGCCAGGTAGAGAGCACACAGAACTTTGCCCTTGCCGAGCCTATCCCCGGACCGTCGACAGAGTTCTACGGCAAGATTGCAGCCGAGTGCAACGTGGTGCTTGTAACATCGCTCTTCGAGGCACGCGCAAAGGGACTCTACCACAATACGGCAGTGGTATTCGAGAAGGACGGCAGCATAGCAGGCAAATACCGCAAGATGCACATCCCCGATGACCCCGCATACTATGAGAAATTCTATTTCACCCCCGGCGACATAGGCTTCCGTCCCATACGTACATCGGTGGGTACGCTTGGTGTACAGGTATGCTGGGACCAGTGGTATCCCGAGGGCGCCCGTCTTATGGCACTGCGCGGAGCAGACATTCTCATATACCCCACAGCCATTGGTTGGGAGAGCAGCGACACTCCCGAGGAGAAGAAGCGTCAGCTCGAAGCGTGGCAGACAGTACAGCGCGGACACGCTGTGGCAAACGGCCTCACCGTGGTGAGCGTCAACCGTTGCGGACACGAGCCCGACCCGTCGGGACTCACCAACGGCATCCAATTCTGGGGACACAGCTTCATAGCCGGTCCTCAAGGCGAGTTCATCGAGCACCTGGGCGAGGAGTGCTGCAACAAGGTAGTGGAAGTGAGCATTGAGCGCAGCGAGACTGTGCGCCAATGGTGGCCCTTCCTGCGCGACCGCCGCATAGAGGAGTACGGCGGAATTACCAAGCGCTACCTTGACGAGGAATAACATAGGCAACGACTTTATACCGACAATCCATTATCACTATGACAGCCACATATACTCCCCACAGACTGAGTACTATGTTCAAGATGTCATTCAATATGGATGAATGGTATCTGTTTATAAAGAATCTCTTCGGAGCAGACAAGCTGGAAGAGCAACCCGCAAGAATCATCGGCAGCAATGCCGACGATTCTTTTTATTTCGGCAGCATCGGCACCAGCGACAACCGTCGCATAGGACTATTCCACTGCAACCCCTCCACACCACCGCAAAACAGTCGGAGGGATTTACGGCATATAGTAAAGAGGATAGAATCTACGTGCAACGGACTCAACGCCGCATTGGTCGTATCAGAGAACAAAAGCAACTGGAGCCTATCATTCATTTACGACATTGACAGCCCTGCGGCAGAGCCCCGACGAAACACGTTTGTCTTTGGAGACAAGAACTTATCCTACAGAACAGCCGTCGACCGTTTTTCCTTTTTACTGGAGAGAGGAGCTTCATTCGGGAATATAAAAGAAGCCTTCTCGGCCGACTCCCTTTCAAATGAATTCTTCGACAGATACCGCGAGCTATACGCCGACTTCATACAGCATATCACAGGCAAGCGCCTTGTCAGGAGAGGCAAAAAATGGGAAGAAAGGATTCTTGGAGAACCCGACGGAAGGTTGATGCAGGCATTCGGGCACGACGAGATGAGAGCCCGCAGCTACGTAAAGAGGATGATGGCACAAATCACACTCCTTCACTTCCTGCAATGCAAAGGATGGCTGTGCGGCAACACCAACTTTGTTCAGGAGATGTTCGAATCATCGGTATACAAGGACGACTATCTTGTATCGGTACTCGAGCCCTTGTTCTTTGGAATCATCAACACCGTACCGGCAGAACGCGAAGCATTGTTCACGGAGTGCGGCTGGGACAAGTCACTGCTTGACAGGTGGAATGGCATCCCTTACTTGAACATAGGATTTCTTGAGCCCGACAGGGAAGAGAGACTTAACATAAAATTCCCTGCCGACAACTTCAGGCGTCTACTGCAATTCCTGGGCGAATATACCTTTACCGCCGAGGAAAACAGCCCATACGATGCAACAGTCGGCATCGACCCCGAAATATTCGGCAGAATTTTCGAGAACCTGCTCGAGGACAACAAGGAGAAAGGGACATTCTACACTCCAAAATATATTGTACGTTATATGTGCCAGGAATCACTTGCCGCATATCTCGAAACAGACACGGACATAAGGAAAGAGACAATACACAAATTCATACTCTCTCCCGAGGAGACACTCGCGGATATTCCCGACAACAAGAGGAGACAGCTGCTCCTCGCACTCGAGAATGCAAGAATCTGCGACCCTGCTGTTGGCTCGGGGGCATTCACTATGGGTATGCTCAACGAGTTGCTGCACTGTCGCGAGGCATTTGACGGCAACGGCAGTAACCGTAGCGGAATAAAGAGAAGCATCGTTATGAACAATATATGCGGCGTGGATATAGAAAACGGTGCGGTGGATACAGCCCGATTACGCTTATGGCTATCAATAATTGCCGACGAAGAGAAGCCATCGCCACTTCCCAATCTCGACTACAGGATTATGCAGGGCAACTCGTTGATAGAGAGTCTTATGGGCGAGGATTTGAGCAGAATAATCCCAATTTACGATGATAGCGGAAAATGCCAGCAAGAGAGTATTCCATACCTGATATCGGTCTACAGCACCTCCAACAGCCGCAAAAAGAGGATAGAGCTGCAACAGAAAATTTCCGATGCAACAGAGAGGCTATTGCAAGAACAGGAGTATACTCCTGCAACAATGGCCCGTATGGAGGGAATTGACCTTGCCAGGAACAGCATTTTCTTCCTTTGGCACACTTGGTTCAGCGACGTATTCAACAGAGAAGAGAAGAAGGGCTTCGACATTATAATAGGTAATCCTCCGTACATTGGCGAAAAAGGACATAAAGAGATTTTCCAGCCGGTAAAAGCTGATATCCATCTTGGCAAATACTATATGGGCAAGATGGACTATCTCTATTTCTTTTTTCATTCGGCATTCAATATGCTCGGAAAAAACGGAATATGCACATTCATTACAACAAACTATTTCCTCACTGCATCGGGAGCAAGAAAGCTAAGGGCAGACATAAAGGAGCGTATGGGCATAGGAATGCTGTTCAATCTCGGTGCGTTGCGTCTTTTTGAGAATGCACCCGGACAGCACAATATTATTTGCTCTTTCATAAAAGACAAAAAAGAGATGAGTTGCCGTATTACCGATGTCCACAAGACGGGAATACTGACCCCTGGAATTTTTGCATCGGTATTGAGCCATACCGACAAGGAGACCGTTTATGCCGATACAGCACAGG
>JAFYSC010000120.1 GCA_017546635.1 Bacteroidaceae bacterium
ACGCTGCGCGATGGAGAGCAGGTTCCCGGATGCCAATTGAACACAGTGGAGAAGATACAGGTAGCCAAGCAGCTCGAGCTTTTGGGCGTGGACTGCATCGAGGCAGGTTTCCCTATATCAAGCCCCGGCGACTTCAACTCTGTCATAGAGATTTCAAAAGCCGTAACCTGGCCCACCATATGCGCACTTACCCGTGCGGTAGAGAAGGACATCGACGTTGCAGCCGATGCGCTCCGCTTCGCAAAGCGCAAGCGCATACACACTGGTGTAGGAACATCGGACTCGCACATACAATACAAATTCCGCTCGACACGCGAGAAGATTATCGAGACAGCCGTAGCTGCAGTAAAATACGCGAAGCGCTACGTCGAGGACGTTGAGTTCTACGCCGAAGATGCGGGCCGCACCGACAACGAGTATCTTGCACGCGTGGTGGAGGCCGTGATTAAGGCCGGTGCAACGGTGGTAAATATTCCCGACACCACAGGCTACTGCCTCCCCTCGGAGTATGGCGAAAAGATAAAGTACCTTATGGAGCACGTCGACGGCATACACAATGCCATTATTTCGACCCACTGCCACAACGACCTTGGAATGGCAACCGCAAACACCCTTGCGGGAGTGATGAACGGTGCGCGCCAGGTGGAGGTGACAATCAACGGTATTGGTGAGAGAGCCGGCAACACCTCGCTCGAGGAGATTGTGATGATTACCCGCTGCCACCCTCTCCTGAACATCGACACAAACATAAACACACAGAAGATATACCCCACAAGCCGAATGATCTCGAGCCTTATGAATATGCCCGTGCAACCCAACAAGGCCATTGTGGGACGCAACGCATTCGCGCACTCGTCGGGTATACACCAGGACGGAGTGCTCAAGGACGTAAGCACATACGAGATTATGAATCCCAAGGATGTGGGTATCGACGACAACTCTATCGTGCTCACCGCACGCAGCGGACGCGCAGCGCTCAAGTTCCGTCTCTCGGTGCTGGGAGTGACATTGGACGACGACAAGCTGAACGAGGTATATCAGGAGTTCCTGCGCCTTGCCGACAAGAAGAAGGAGATTAACGACGACGATATACTTGTACTCGCAGGAGCGGAACGCAGCAGCAACAAGGGCATCAAGCTCGACTATCTGCAGGTGACTACAGGACTGAACATTCGTTCGGTGGCAAGTATCGGACTGCGCATTGCGGGCGAACTCTTCGAGAGTGCCGCAACCGGCAACGGCCCTGTGGACGCAGCCATCAACGCACTGCGCAACATCATACGCCGCGATATGACACTGCGCGAGTTTACCATACAGGCCATCAGCAAGGGAAGCGACGATATGGGTAAAGTACATATGCAGGTGGAGTACAACAACCACGTATATTATGGTTTCGGCGCAAACACCGACATTGTGAGCGCATCGGTAGAGGCATACCTCGACTGTATAAACAAATTCCAGGAATAAGGAACAACAACAGACAATGAACACACTTTTTGACAAGATATGGGACGCACACGTGGTGCAGAAGGTTGACGACGGCCCCACACAGCTATACATCGACCGCCTCTACTGCCACGAGGTGACATCGCCCCAGGCATTCGACGAACTTCGCAAGCGCGGCATCGGCTGCCTGCGTCCCGAGAAGATTTTCTGTATGCCCGACCACAACATTCCCACAATGGAGCAGGACAGGCCCATCAAGGAACCCGTGTCGCGCAACCAGGTGGAGACACTTGTAAAGAACGCAAATGAATTCGGGCTCACGCTCTTTGGTATGATGCACCCCAAGAACGGCATCATACACGTAGTGGGCCCCGAGCAGGGACTCACGCTGCCGGGAATGACCATCGTATGCGGCGACTCGCACACCTCGACACACGGAGCAATGGGTGCAGTGGCATTCGGCATTGGAACGAGCGAGGTGGGAATGGTGATGGCATCGCAATGTATCCTGCAACAGAAGCCCAAGGCAATGCGCATAAGCGTCGAGGGCACATTGGGCAAGGGAGTGACAGCCAAGGATGTTGCACTCTACATAATGTCGCAGATGACGACAAGCGGTGCAACGGGCTACTTTGTAGAGTATGCAGGAAGCGCCATACGCTCAATGAGTATGGAGAGCCGCCTCACACTGTGCAACCTGTCAATAGAGATGGGCGCACGCGGCGGAATGGTAGCCCCCGACGAAACGACATTCGAATATATCAAGGGCCGCGAATATGCCCCCAAGGGCGAGGTTTGGGACAAGGCCGTAGCCTATTGGAAGACACTCTACAGCGGCGAGGACGCCGTGTTCGACAAGGAGTACACCTTTGCTGCCGAGGATATTGAGCCGCGTATCACCTACGGCACAAACCCCGGAATGGGAATGGGAATAACAGAGAGTATCCCCGGAGTGGATACCGTAGACGAGGCGGGACGCCCCTCATACGAAAAATCGCTCGAATATATGGGTTTCGGGGCAGGAGAGAAATTGCTGGGTAAGCCCGTGGACTATGTATTCATAGGCTCTTGCACCAACGGACGCATTGAGGACTTCCGCGCCTTTGCACAGATTGTAAAGGGACGGCAGAAAGCCCCCGGAGTAACAGCGTGGATAGTTCCCGGCTCGTGGAGCGTGCAACGGCAGATTGTAGCCGAGGGGATAGACAAGATTTTGCAGGAGGCAGGCTTTGAGCTCCGTCAGCCGGGCTGTTCGGCGTGCCTTGCGATGAACGAGGACAAAGTGCCCGAAGGGAAATACTGTGTATCGACAAGCAACCGCAATTTTGAGGGGCGTCAAGGCCCGGGAGCACGCACAATCCTTGCAAGCCCCTACGTAGCAGCCGCAGCCGCTGTAACAGGCTGCATTAGCGACCCACGAGATTTCCTGTAAAACTTTTCCAACAGCACCGAGATGAAAAAAGAGAAATTCAATATAATAACCGACAGTTGCATTCCCCTGCCGCTGGAGAATGTCGACACCGACCAGATTGTACCCGCACGTTTCCTGAAGGCAACCACCCGCGAGGGCTTCGGCGAGAATCTATTCCGCGACTGGCGATTCGACAAGGAGGGCAACATCAACAAGGAGTTTGTACTCAACAACCCCGCATACAAGGGACGTATCCTTGTGGCCGGAAAGAACTTCGGTTGCGGCAGCAGCCGCGAACACGCAGCGTGG
>JAFYSC010000121.1 GCA_017546635.1 Bacteroidaceae bacterium
ACCCCGTTCTTCTGAACCGTGCGCCGACACTTCACCGTTTGGGTATCCAGGCGTTCCAGCCCAAGATGATCGAGGGTAAGGCTATCCAGCTCCACCCCCTTGCTTGTACCGCGTTCAACGCCGACTTTGACGGTGACCAGATGGCTGTTCACCTTCCCCTCAGCAACGAGGCGATACTCGAGGCACAGATGCTGATGCTTCAGTCGCACAATATACTTAACCCCTCTAACGGTGCACCTATCACTGTGCCTTCACAGGATATGGTTCTCGGTCTCTATTATATCACTAAGCTCCGCGAAGGCGCATTGGGCTCAAAAATGAAATTCTACGGACCCGAGGAGGCACTTATCGCATATAACCAGGGCCGTGTGGACATTCACGCACCCATCAAGGTGATGGTAGAGGACGTAAACGAGAATGGCGAGTATGTTCAGGTATTGCGCGAGACCTCTGTAGGACGCGTGATATTCAACCAGATAGTACCCCGCGAAATGGGTTATATCAATGAGCTCATTTCTAAGAAGTCTTTGCGTGACATCATCAGCGAGGTTATCAAGAGGGTGGGCGTAGCCCGTTCGGCCGATTTCCTTGACGGAGTCAAGAACCTCGGTTACCAGATGGCGTTCCGTGGAGGTCTGTCATTCAACCTCGATGACGTCATCATTCCTCAGGAGAAAGAGGAGATGGTACGTAAGGGTAACGAGAAGATCGAGGAGATTCTTGCCGAGTATAACTTGGGTCTTATCACCGATAAGGAGCGTTATAACAAGGTGGTCGATGAGTGGACACACGTTAACCAGGACCTTACCGACATCCTTATGAAGACTATCTCCGAGGACGACCAGGGTTTCAACTCTGTATATATGATGCTCGACTCGGGTGCCCGTGGTTCGCGTGACCAGATCCGTCAGCTTTCAGGTATGCGTGGTCTTATGGCTAAACCCCAGAAGGCCGGTGCCGAGGGTGCACAGATTATCGAGAACCCCATTATCTCTAACTTTAAGGAGGGTCTTTCGGTGCTCGAGTACTTTATCTCGTCTCACGGTGCGCGTAAGGGTCTTGCCGATACCGCTCTTAAGACTGCCGATGCTGGTTACCTGACACGTCGTCTTGTGGACGTATCGCACGACGTAATCATCAATGAGGAGGATTGCGGTACATTGCGCGGACTTGTTTGTACAGCCCTCAAGAACGGTGACAACGTTGTTGCCAAGTTGGGCGAGAGAATTATGGGCCGTGTATCGGTACACGACGTGATACATCCTACTACAGGCAAGCTTATCGTCGCTTCGGGCGAGCTCATCACCGAGGATATTGCCGATGAGATCGAGAACTCACCCATCGAGAGCGTCGAGATACGTTCGGTACTCACCTGTGAGTCTAAGCAGGGTGTCTGCGCCAAGTGTTACGGCCGTAACCTAGCAACACAGCGTCTTGTTGAGAAGGGCGAGGCTGTAGGTGTCATTGCAGCACAGTCTATCGGTGAGCCTGGTACACAGCTTACTCTGCGTACATTCCACGCCGGAGGTACAGCGGGTAACATTGCTGCCGATGCAAGCATCAAGGCTAAGCATACATCACGCCTCAAGTTCGAGGAGCTCCGTACGGTAGATGCCATCGATATGGACGGTACAGCTGTCAAGATTGTAGTAAGCCGTCTGAGCGAGGTACGTTTTGTCGACGTAAATACAGGTATTGCCCTTTCGACACACAATATCCCCTACGGTTCTAAATTGTATGCATACGAGGATGAACTTGTAGAGCCTGGCAAGGTTGTTGCTACTTGGGACCCCTTCAACACTGTGATTGTAACTGAGGTCGGCGGTAAGGTTGTATTCGATTCAGTTATCGAGAACATAACCTACAAGGTTGAGACCGATGAGAGTACCGGTATGCAGGAGATTGTCATCATCGAGTCGAAAGACAAGAACAAGATACCTACAATCCACATCTGCGACGAGCAGGGAAATACTCTCCACACTTACAATATGCCTGTGGGAGGTCACGTTGAGGTTGAGGACGGACAGGTGCTCAAGGCCGGTGATGTTCTTGTGAAGATACCCCGTGTCTTTGGTGGTGCGGGCGATATCACCGGAGGTCTTCCCCGTGTTACCGAGCTCTTCGAGGCACGTAACCCCTCTAATCCCGCTGTCGTATCGGAGATTGACGGTGAGGTTACAATGGGTAAGGTAAAACGTGGTAACCGTGAGATTGTGGTAACATCGAAGGTCGGCGACGTCAAGAAATACCTTGTTGCACTCTCTAAGCAGATTCTTGTACAGGACGGAGACTATGTACGCGCAGGTACTCCCTTGTCGGACGGTGCAATCACTCCCTCGGACATCCTTGCTATCAAGGGTCCCACCGCAGTACAGGAGTACATTGTGAACGAGGCACAGGACGTTTACCGTTCACAGGGTGTGAAGATCAACGACAAGCACTTTGAGATTATCGTACGCCAGATGATGCGTAAGGTACAGATCAACGAGCCCGGTGATACACGCTTCCTAGAGCTGCAGATTGTCGACAAACTCGACTTCCACGAGGAGAACGACCGTATCTGGGGCAAGAAGGTGGTTGTTGATGCTGGTGATTCGGAGAACCTCAAGCCCGGTCAGATTGTTACAGCACGCAAGCTTCGTGATGAGAACAGTATGCTCAAGCGCCGCGACTTGAAACCCGTGGTATCGCATGACGCAGTGCCCGCGACATCTACTCAGATTCTTCAGGGTATCACACGTGCCGCATTGCAGACATCAAGCTTCATGTCGGCTGCATCGTTCCAGGAGACAACAAAGGTGCTCAACGAGGCTGCCATAAATATGAAGAGCGACTATCTGCTCGGTATGAAGGAGAATGTAATCTGTGGACACCTTATACCTGCCGGTACAGGACAACGCAAGTTCTCTCGTATCATAGTAGGTTCAAAGGAAGATTACGAGCGTATAGCTGCCAACCGCAGGACTGTACTCGATTATCCCGAAGTAGAGGGCGAGGAGTAAGGCTATAAGAATAGAACTATAATAGTAGGCGGAGAATAATTTAGGTTATTCTCCGCCTATATTTTGGTGTAAATAAACTTTGTTTTGTGGAAAATAAGACTTATTTTTGCGTGGATAATTGGCGCTGCCGGGCAGTTCTGTAACCGGACTCCGTGACTGCAGCGACACATTTTACAGTAAGTATATAAACATAGGGGACAATGAAGGATATTATTCAGATTGATGTCGAAGCTATACTTAAAGCAAAGGCTGGGAAAAAGGCAAGGTATGTGCCGCGCTTCCTGGTTTCTTATCTCAAGAAAATAGTGCATCAGGACGAAGTGAATTCTTTCCTGCGCGAGAATGGGCACAAGGCCGGACTCGATTTTGTACGCGCTTTTATGGACTTCTTCAATAACTCCTTCGAAATAAGGGGAGCCGAGAATTTGCCCGATGATGGACGCTATACCTTTGTCAGCAATCATCCGCTGGGTGCTCAGGACGGATTGGGCCTTGCGCTTATCCTGGGTGAACGCTACGACGGGAAAGTGAAGTTCCTGGTGAATGACCTTCTGATGAATATCCCGCAGCTCTCGTCGCTCTTCATTCCTGTAAACAAGACTGGCGGTCAGTCGCGCAACCTGCCGCAACAGGTGGCTGCGGCATTCGGCTCGGACAATCATATAGTGATGTTTCCGGCAGGAATATGCTCGCGTAAGCAGAAAGGTGTCATACGCGACCTTGAGTGGAAGAAGACATTCATAGCAAAGAGCGTACAAAGTAAAAGGGATATTGTTCCTATACATTTCGATGGACAGAACTCCGATTTTTTCTACCGTCTGGCAAATCTGAACAAGCTGTTGGGAATCAAGTTCAATATCGCAATGCTTTATCTCAGTGACGAGATGTTCAAGAACCGTGACAAGAAATTCACAGTGACGATAGGAAAGCCTATACCCTGGCAGACGTTTGACAGCACGCGCCGTCCCTCGGAGTGGGCGCAATATGTACAGGATATTGTCTACAGCCTCAAATGACCTTCGCGAACCTTCTTACTCCGTTATACAAACTCGAAACATAATAAAACAAAATAACTTCTCAGCCTATGGAAGAAATTATAGCTCCGGTTCCAAGAGAACTGCTTAAAGCCGAACTTACCGAGGATAAGCGCCTGCGTTTTACGCACCGCAGTAACAACGAGATATATGTGCTCACAGCTTTTGACTCGCCTAATGTGATGCGGGAGATTGGCCGCTTGCGCGAGATTGCCTTCAGGGCAGCCGGTGGCGGTAGCGGAAAGTCGGTGGACATCGACGAGTTTGATACAATGGAGAACCCCTATAAGCAGATTATAGTGTGGAATCCCGATGCAAACGACATCGTAGGCGGATACAGGTTCATACACGGCAGCGACGTGCGCTTCGACGAGAACGGAGAGCCTCTCCTTGCCACAGCACATAATATGTTCAAGTTCTCAAAGCGTTTCATCGACGAGTATTTGCCCGTGACGATAGAGCTTGGACGTTCGTTCGTCTCTCTCGAATACCAGTCGACACGTATGGGCTCAAAGAGCCTCTATGCGCTCGATAACCTCTGGGATGGATTGGGAGCACTCACAGTGGCAATTCCCAATGTGAAATACCTTTTCGGCAAGGTCACAATGTATCCTTCGTACAATAAGCACGCCCGCGACCTTATACTTTACTTCCTTAAGAAACACTTTGCCGATCCCGACAAGCTCATAGAGCCCATATCGCCCTTGCGCTTCGAGGAGGAAGAGGCCGCTCTTGCCGAGGTGATATGCGGCGAGGATTTCAAGAGCGACTACCGCATACTGAAGAGCGAGGTGCGTAATGTGGGTCTCAGCATACCGCCGCTCGTGAATGCCTATATGGGACTGTCGCCCACAATGAGAATATTCGGAACTGCAATAAATACCGATTTCAGCAATGTCGAGGAGACAGGAATATTCATTGCGGTGAACGAGATTATCGAAGACAAGTATGTACGCTACATCGAGTCGTTTGCAAAACAACATCCCGAGGCAATAAGGCTTACGTCAGGTGCAAACAAGGTGTTCAGCCCCTCTTCAGATACAGAACAATAACCCTATTCAAAAAATAAAAACTCCGAAAACAAAATTGTGCTTTCGGAGTTTTCAGTTTAGAAACAATCGGGCAGGTGGACTGCCGTAAAAAAGTACAGTTATGAAAATAGAGATAATAAACCGTTCGAAACACCAGTTGCCGGCCTATGCCACAGACCTCTCTGCGGGAATGGACCTTAGAGCAAATATCGATACACCCATTGTGCTTGCACCCTTGCAGAGGGTGCTGGTGCCAACAGGACTTTATATGGCACTTCCCGAGGGGTACGAAGCACAGGTGCGTCCCCGCAGTGGCCTTGCTATAAAAAAGGGCATAACGGTTCTGAACTCTCCCGGAACCATAGATGCCGATTACCGTGGTGAGATATGTGTCATTTTGGTAAACCTTTCGGGCGAGGAGTTTGAGATTGTCGATGGAGAGCGTATTGCCCAGATGGTCATTGCCAGACACGAGACTGTAGAGTGGAGCGTGGTCGAAGTGCTTGGAGAGACAGAGCGTGGCGAAGGTGGATTCGGACACACCGGTGTATGATGATGCGCAAGGCGTTTAATATCCTTGTTCTTGTGCTTCTGTTACCTTTGCAGGTGCTGGCAACAGAAGCAGTTGCCGCTGTTGTCTGCAACGACAGCGTGGCGCGTGTGCGTGCATTCGACTATTATTATATCCAGGCAATCTCGCTGCGTGAGGCCGAGAAATACGACGAGGCGTTCGACTTGCTTGAACATTGCCTTGCATTGCAGCCCTCCTCGGCCATCGTGCAGTATGAACTCTACTCGATGTACAGTTTCCTGGGACGTAACGACGAGGCTATCAGGATGATAGAGAATGCTTCGGCGTGTGAGCCCGACAACTATTGGTACCGCAGTATGCTTGCTGCTGCCTATGAGGAAAACGGCAACCACGACAAGGCCCGGCAGGTATACGAGGCTATGGCTAAGGATTTCTCTTCGCACAGTGAACTTTACTATATCCTATATCAGATATATGCCGGAGACAAGGAGTATGACAAGGCAATAGGAGCTTTGGACAATGTTGAGCGCATCGAGGGAAAGAATGAACAGCTGACATTGCAGAAGTGCCGCATATATACCCTGATGAAGGAGCACGGACTTGTGATTGACGAGATGCAGGAGCTCGTGAACGAATATCCCGATGAGCCCCGTATGAGAATATATATGGCCTCGGCATACGAAATGATAGGTGAGACCGATAAGGCGTTGGACATTTACAGGGATGTTCTTGCCGAAGACCCGGGAAATGTCGCGGCGCAGGCTTCACTTGCCGACTTCTACAGCAACGAGGGAAACGATTCCCTTTATACCGGAATGGTAGAGATGATGCTTATGAACGAGCGCTTTATAGGTGAGGAGAGGAACAGGCTTCTTGTGCGCCACATATCGTGGAAGGAACTTACCGATTCTACAGGATACAATTTCCGTCTGTTGGACAAATTGATGGAAATGCCACACGAGAAGGTTGCCACAGCCGAGATATATGTCGATTATCTGCATATAAAGAACGCTTCCAATGACAGTGTGGCCCCGATGCTCGAGAGATTGCTGCAACTGGAGCCCGAGAACCAGAAAGCGCAGCTTGGGCTGTTGCAGATAGCGATAGACCGCGAGGACTACAGCGAGGTGATAATGCGTTGCGACACGGCCATACTGTATAATCCGGAACTTGTAGAGCTGCATTACTACAAGGGGATATCCTGTTATCAGGAGGGGCGTATGTCCGAGGCTGTGGAGTCATTGAAGAAGGTCGTCGGCAACAGGGACGAACATTTGAGTGACGAGTTCATTTCCAATGTCTTTTCAATATTGGGTGACATCTATCACGAACTCGGCTCCTGGGACAGTTGTGTACAGGCGTATGACTCGGCTCTTGTCTACAACAGTTCTAATGTCGGGGCACTGAACAACTACGCTTACTATCTGTCGATGGAGGGAGTCAAACTTGACAAGGCCGAAGAGATGAGCCTGGCTACAATAAAGGCCGAACCCGAGAATCCTACATATATAGATACTTATATGTGGATACTCTTCTGCAAGGAACGCTATCAGGAGGCCAGGGCCTATGCCGAGAAACTGCTTGCGATAGAGGAACTGAATGCCGATAAGGTACTACTGCACCATTGTGGTGACATTTATGCAAAATGCGGCGATATGGATAGTGCCGTGGAACTGTGGAAACGCGCACAGGCTGCAGGTGACGACAGTAGATTGTTGGACAAAAAGATAAGGAAACGCAAATATTATGCCGATAAAAAGAAGAAGAAATAAGATCCCTTTCATATCCATTCTCTTTCTGGCGCTCCTGTTGGCGGGATGCCGCTCGACAAAGAAAGATGGCTTGCCGTCCGGGGCAAATAATCTTCTTCCTCTGGTGCAGCAGATGCAGGCCCTGCAACCGATTGAGGGCAGTATCTCGGGCAAACTGAAGATGGAGGCATTGCTGGGAGAGAAGAAACTCTCGGTTGGAGGTACATTGGGAGTTGAGAAGAATACAGGTCTGCAGCTGGCCGTGACAGCATTGGGCCTGTTCGAGGTGGCTCGTGTCGAGTCTACTCCTGTCGACATTTGTCTTATAAACAAGGTGGGTAAGGAGTATGCACGTGCCGACTACTCTCCATCATCGCCGTTGGGTGCGGCAGGGCTCAGCTACAATTTGTTGCAGGCTGTATTCCTTAACGAGCCATTTATGCCCGACGGGACCGATTTTTATGACTCCCTTTCCAAAATAACCCTTTTGCGCGAAGACGGCAATATTATAGCTGTGACTCCCGAACATAATAAAATGCGGTATACATTCACATTCGATGCCGCTACGGGGGAGCTCCGCTGCACCGAGGGAGTGTACAACGGAGAGGTACGCATTATGTGCCATTATTCCGAATTCGAGAAATTGGACAAGCGTACATTCCCCTCAAGAATGAAATTTGAGATTCAAGGGGCGGGTACACCGGTTGAACTGTATCTGCATTTCAGTAACCTCAAGGAGGGACGCTACTCTTTTCAGCGTACAGCGCTCTCTTCGTACAGGAAGAAGGATATAAAAGAGATAATAAAGGCTCTTGAATAGTGACGCATATAAATTGAGTTGACGCATTATGCCCAAGAATACATTTACACAAAATCAGAAGCAGGCGCAGCAGCAGACACAGACGCTGTCGCCGCATCAGGTGCAGGTGGTGCGTTTGTTGGAATTGACCAATATTGAGCTCGAGGACAAGGTGCGTAGCGAACTTATGGAAAACCCTGTCCTTGAAGCTGTTGAACCCGACAACCTCTCCTCGGCAATGGAACTGGAACCCGACAGCGGTTACGGTTCGCTTCCTGCGAATTCGGCCGATGATTACCGCAACGAGGATGATGTGCCCGACTATAACGGATGGGAGTACAGGTCGCGTGGCGAGGTAGCCGAAGAGATACCCGTGTCGGCCGATACCTCTTTTGGCGAGAGGCTTCTTGAGCAGTTGGCCGAACTCTCCCTTGACGCGCAGCAGCGCACGGTAGGTGAGTATCTTGTCGGCTCTCTCGAAGAGGACGGGCTATTGCACAAGTCGCTTGCCGAAATAGAGGATGAGCTTGCCTTGTATTGCGGAATTTACACCGATGTCGATGAGATAGCCCAGGTGCTGCTGATGATACAGGGGTTCGACCCTCCCGGTATCGGTGCGCGTACATTGCAGGAGTGTCTTCTGTTGCAGTTGTCGCGCGAAGAGGAGAATGAAGGGAAACCGTCGCAGTCCATAGCCCTTCAACGGCGTATCCTGACAGAGTGTTATGAGGATTTCAGTAAAAAGCGTTGGCACCTGCTCCCCGACAGGCTGGAGGTGAGTGACGAGGAGTGCCGCGAGGCATTGGGCGAGATAGCCCGTCTGAACCCGCGTCCGGGAGCGTCGCTTGCCGAGAGTCTCAGCGTGAGCAGGCAGCAGATAATACCAGATTTTACAATAGATATTCAGGATGACATTATTTCTGTTTCGCTCGACAATATGTTTGTTCCCGAACTCAGGGTAAACGGCGAATATCAGCAGATGCTCGATGAACAGATAAATAGCGGCTCGTCCGAACATAGGGCGGCAGCACAATTCCTCAAGCAGAAGATTGATGCGGCAAAGAGCTTCATTGCGGCTGTTAAGCAGCGCGAGAAGACGCTGTTGGATACAATGAATGTGATAGCAGCCGAGCAGTCGGGCTTCCTTCTCAGTGGTGGCGACGAGTCGCTCCTGAAACCTATGATACTCGAGGATGTCGCGAATGCGGCGGGATATGATATCTCTACAGTATCGCGTGTGAGCAACAGCAAATATGTGCAGTTGCCGTGGGGTATTTTCCCGCTCAGGTATTTCTTCAATGATGCTGTTACGATGAACGACGGAGGTGAACGTTCCGTGCGCGAACTCTACCGTTGTCTGCAGGAACTTGTGGATGCCGAGGACAAGAACTCTCCGTTGACCGATGCTGAACTTATGGAAAAGCTTAAGGAACAAGGTTTTACAATGGCCCGCCGCACAGTTGCAAAATATCGTGAACAGTTGAATATCCCCGTAGCTCGCCTGCGCAAGGAGTAGCTTGTGTTGCAAGCAGCTGCGGGCAAATAGTAATTCATAAAGATATAATAGAATGAAAAGAGTGTTCCTTCCTGTTCTGTTGATGCTTCTCGCCTTGCAAAGCGCAATTGCCCAAAGCGGATATCCTGTAATGCTGGAGAGTTCTATGTACAGTGATACTCTCGGCTGCGATAAGAGCTATTGCATATATCTTCCTGCAAGTTACGGCGATGAGTCTAAGAACTTCCCCGTGCTCTATCTGTTGCACGGATTGACCGACAACCACACAGCTTGGCGCGATAAAGGTTGTGTGGAGAGTATAGCCACAGCAATCTTTGCCGAGGGTAATGCGCAGGAGATGATTATTGTTATGCCCGATGCGGGTACTGTGTACGACGGCTATTTCAATTGCGAGGGGTGGCATTACGAGAATTTCTTCTTTTCGGAGTTCATTCCTCATATCGAGGGCAAGTATCGCATAAAGGCCGATAAGGAGCATAGGGCGATAGCCGGTCTCTCAATGGGCGGAGGAGGTGCAACGGGCTATGCACTGCGCCACAGCGGGATGTTTTCCTCGGCTTATGCAATGAGTGCCCTTATGGGAATGGTCGAGAATACCTGGATAAGCCGTGATACCGATACCC
This sequence comes from Bacteroidaceae bacterium, assembly GCA_017546635.1. Lineage (GTDB taxonomy): Bacteria > Bacteroidota > Bacteroidia > Bacteroidales > Bacteroidaceae > HGM04593. The sequence goes on from JAFYSC010000121.1 coordinate 10,289, forward strand.
GCCGCCGTGCCCTTATGCAGAGTGTGGCCCAGTATAACAATATTGCGATAGTGGAGAGTGCCGGCAAGGCTGTGTGTAGCGAAATAGCCTCGGTACGTTGGTTCATTGATGTCGGTGACGACGATTTCCTTTTCGACAACAATATGGATTTTATCCGTGCGATGCGCAAGCAGCGCATCCCCTATCAGCTGCGTGTGCGCGAGGGTGGCCACACGTGGCAATATTGGCAGGAGGCATTGTATAGTGCCCTGCCTTTTGTGAGCCGAGGGTTTGGCAGTAATGCCGAATGAAAAATGTAAGATATGCAGTGTTCCCCAAAGTCAGAAAGGACTTTGGGGAACACTGCATATGATTGGTTTGTGACTGTACGGTTTGCTTGTATTGCGGTGTGCGGAAATTTCCACTCTCCACACAAGTTGCCCTGATAAAGTTTGTCAGTTGAAAAAAATAGATATAAATTTGCGGTAGACTCTTTCTCGATGCATAGAATGTGTGCGTCGGGATGGATCGTATATAAAAAACAACGGAATTATGTCGAAACCGCACATCACAATTGAAGAGGTAAAAGAGGACCTCAGATATCTGCGTCTCCTGGCGCGCGATTTCCCCACTGTATCGAGTGTGACAACCGAGATTATCAATCTCGAGGCTATTCTGCACCTGCCAAAGCCTACGGAGCACTATCTTGCCGACCTTCACGGTGAGCACGAGGCTTTCCAGCACGTGCTGCGCAATGCTTCGGGAAACATCAAGCGCAAGGTGAATGAACTTTTTGGCGATACAATAAGCGAGGGGGAGATTAAGGACCTGTGCACGCTCATATATTACCCCGAGGAAAAACTCAAGCAGGTGAAATTGTCGGGTTTACCCATTGAGAACTACTATGCGACTCAGCTTGCAAGGCTCATTAAGGTGTGCCGCGACGTGTCGTCGAAATACACACGCTCTAAGGTGCGCAAGAGCCTGCCCGACGAGTATGTCTATATTATAGAGGAACTTCTGCACGAGAGCAACGATATAGGCAACAAGCAGGCCTATCTCAATGCTATCGTGCGCACAATCATAGATACCGGCAGAGCCGACCACTTCATCACGGCACTCTGCTATCTTATACAGCGTCTCACCATCGACCGCCTGCATATATTGGGCGATATATTCGACCGTGGACCGGGAGCGCATCATATAATGGATGCTATATGCGATTATCACCATCTCGACATTACTTGGGGTAACCACGATGTCTTGTGGATGGGCGCTGCCGCAGGAAATACCTGCTGTATTGCAAGCGTGCTCCGACTCTCGTTGCGCGATGCGAATACCACCACCCTCGAGGACGGTTATGCAATAAATATGGTTCCCCTTGCGACATTTGCAATGGAGCAGTATGCCGACGACCCTTGCGAGATATACCAGCCTCGTGTCGACGAGGAGCGTACCAATTTCACCGATAAGGATGTGCGCCTCATAGCCCAGATGCACAAGGCTGTCTCGGTCATTGAGTTCAAACTGTCGGGACAGATAGCAATGGCGCATCCCGAGTGGAATATGATGGACCGTTGCCTTATGGAGTTCATCGACAAGGAGCGCGGCATAATAACCATCGACGGCAACGAGTACGAGATGAAGGACAAGCTATGGCCTACACTCGACCCCTCCAACCCGTATGCACTCACCCCCGAGGAGAGCGACCTTATGGAGCGTCTGCGTTACTCGTTTATGCGTAGCGAACGCTTGCAGGCTCACGTCAACTGCCTGCTGATGCGTGGAGGGCTGTATGTGATATATAATTCCAATCTTATGTTCCACGCTGCCGTGCCCATCAACGAGGACGGCTCAATGCGCGAGGTTGAGTTCGATGGAGTAAAGGTCAAGGGTAAGGAATTGATGAAAAAGGTTGAGCGTATGGCGCGCGCTGCATTCGACAACGACCTCGATGCTGCGTCGCGTGCAAAGGCTGCCGATTTCTTCTGGTATCTGTGGTGCGGTCCCGAGTCACCTCTCTTCGGCAAGGCTAAGATGGCCACATTCGAGCGCTATCTGCTCAGCGACAAGGAGGTACAGAAAGAACCCAAGGGCTGGTACTACATCTTGCGCGACAATGCCGACGTGTGTGACGGTATTCTTGACGAGTTCGGCGTAAAGGGCGAACACCGCCATATAATAAACGGCCACGTCCCCGTGCGTGTAGGAAAAGGCGAGACACCTATAAAGGCCGACGGCCGGTTGATGGTCATCGACGGTGGATTCTCCCGTGTCTACCATAACAGGACAGGTATTGCGGGATATACGCTCGTTTACCACTCGCGTGGCTTCGAGCTTGTACAGCACGCGCCCTTTACATCTACCGAGGAGGCAATCAAGAATGGAACGGATATCCACTCGACCACACAGATTGTGGAGATGATGGGTAAGCGCGAGAAGGTGCGCGATACGGATATTGGACGCGGAATAATGATAAAGATAGCCGACCTTGAGCGTCTGCTCACTGCTTACCGTAAAGGTATAATAAAGGAGCGCCCCTGAATTTTGATAACGAAAAAACAATTTAGAATATGAAAGCAATAGTAAGCGTAATAATGGGAAGTACATCGGATCTTCCCGTAATGAAGAAAGCAACCGATTTCTTGAACGAGATGCAGGTGCCTTTTGAGGTGAATGCCCTTTCGGCCCACCGTACACCCGAGGCTGTCGAGGCCTTCGCAAAGGGTGCCAAGGAGCGTGGAATTAAAATAATCATCGCTGCTGCGGGTATGGCGGCCCATCTTCCCGGAGTGATAGCTGCAAGCACTACATTGCCTGTGATTGGTGTACCCATCAACAGTACACTCGACGGAATGGACGCACTGCTCGCAATTGTGCAGATGCCTCCCGGAATTCCCGTTGCGACAGTGGGTATCAACGGTGCTCTCAATGCGGGAATTCTTGCAGTGCAGATGCTCTCGCTTGCAGACGATGCTCTTGCCGAGCGTCTTGCCCAGTATAAGGACAATCTCAAGAAAAAGATAGAAAAAGCCAACGAGGAACTAAAGGGACTCGAGTATGAGTACAAGACAAACTGATATTTTCAACTATCGCCGTCGCCCTACTGTCGAGGTTAATGTCGGTGGTGTGACGATAAGCGGCGGACATCCTGTCAGGGTGCAGTCGATGACAAATACCTCTACCAACGATACTCCTGGCAGCGTGGAGCAGATTCTGCGCATCGTGGAGCGTGGCGGAGATATTGTGCGTCTGACAACACAGGGTAGCCGTGAGGCCATAAACCTGGGCGAGATAAAGAAGGCACTCCTTGAGAATGGTTGCACGGTGCCTCTTGTTGCCGACGTGCACTTCAATGCATCGGTTGCCGACGTTGCAGCGCAGTATGCCGACAAGGTGCGTGTCAATCCCGGAAACTATATCGACAAGGCGCGTACATTCAAGCACATCGATTATACCGACGAGGAGTATGCTGCCGAGCTTGTGCGTCTGCGCGAGCGTTTTACAGCTTTCCTTGCTCTGTGCAAGAGCGAGGGCAAGGCCATTCGCGTGGGTGTGAACCACGGTTCGCTCTCCGACCGCATTATGAGCCGTTACGGTGATACTCCTGCAGGTGTAGTGGAGTCGTGTATGGAGTTCCTGCGCATCTGCCGCGATGAGCAGTTCGATAACGTTGTAGTGTCGATAAAGACAAGTAACACGGCGATGATGGTTGCCACGGTGCGCCGTCTGGTGGCTGCAATGGCTGCCGAGGGTGTTGCCTATCCTCTTCACCTTGGTGTTACCGAGGCGGGTGATGCCGAGGACGGACGCATAAAAAGTGCCGTTGGAATTGGAGCGCTGCTTTCCGACGGAATAGGCGATACAGTGCGCGTGTCACTCTCCGAGCCTCCCGAAAATGAGATTCCTGTGGCCCGTGAACTCGTGGCGTATATTTCCCGTCGTGCCGGACACGCTGCAATTGATGCAGAATGTGCTCCACAGTTCAATTATATCGAGCCCCAGCGCCGTGCGACGGTTGCGGTGGGAGTTGTAGGCGGTGGCAAGCAGCCGGTTGTGGTAAGTGCTTTTGCTGGCGATGAGAACCTTATGCCCGATTTTCTTGCCTGCAACGGCAAGGTGGCCGATACGAAGGGTACCGAGTTTATCGAGGCGCAATACAGTGACCTTACCGCTGAGTTTATAAGCAGTATAAAGAATAAAGCCAATGTGGTGCTTGTGGCATACAGCAATCACGGGAATCCCGTGGGTGAGCTCCGTGCCTTTGTGCATCGCCTTATGTGCGAGGGTGTTACAGCTCCTGTTGTTGTGCGCCGTACGTATGATGAGGAGAGCCTTGACAGCCTGCGCATAAAGGCATCGGCCGACTTGGGTGTGTTGCTCATTGACGGACTCATTGACGGTGTGTGGATTGAGAATCCCGCTGTTTCCGATGAGGAGATAAATGCTCTTTCGTTTGGAATATTGCAGGCTACACGTGCACGAATAAGCAAGACCGAGTATATAGCTTGTCCCAGTTGCGGACGCACCCAATATGACCTTCAGGGTACATTGGCGCGGATAAAGGCTGCTACGGGACATCTCAAGGGTCTCAAGATAGGAGTGATGGGCTGCATTGTGAACGGTCCGGGAGAGATGGCCGATGCTGACTACGGTTATGTGGGTGCGGCACGCGGAAAGGTGAGTCTCTACCGCCGTAAGGAGTGTGTCGAGAAGAATATCCCCGAGGATGAGGCTATCGAGCGTCTGCTTAAGCTTATCGAAGAAGACAAGAGCCGTAGTACCTGATGCATAAACGACATTAAAAATAGATTGCAGGCAACAGCTTGCAATCTATTTTTTTTGTTTCTTACTCGCTCATCCTGCGTCTGTTCTCCTTGGCCGCAGAGACGAAGCTCTTTACATAGGGACTCGAAAGGAATGAGTCGGGAGCGTTGCCTATCAGCCGTTCTATCTGCTTCGTCATATAGGGATAGGGCATTGTGCTGCACAACAGCTGGAACACGCAGGGGCCTAGTGGGGTGTGGTAATGTTCCTTTATGAAATTTTCTACATAGGTATCCAGGGAGTCGCCCACCGATGTGAATTCCTCGTCCATCTGTGCTGCTGCGCTCTCGGCTGTGTGCCCGTCAAGGATTAGCGATGCTTCCAGGCGCTCAAGCTCATACATACGTCGCTCGAATTGGCCCTTTCTCTGCATAAACGTCGAAAGGGCATTGTTCAGTTCTGTTCCGTCTATTGTAATGTCGTGTCTGTTGATGTTGAGCGTGATTTCTCCTTCTTCTACGATAACCGGTATTATGGCCTCCTCTCCAATGAAGAGGGCTGTCACGAATGTGCTGTCGGCAGGGCCACGCATACAGAATTTCCCGTGCAGTATTTCGCACGAGTCGAGGGTCTTCCACTCATCGGTAGCCTCTACTTTCAGATAGGCTTTTGAGCCGTTGAAGTAGCTTCCGGTGTTTCCGTGCAGGGTATACTCCTTGCCGCACGATGATGCAAGCAATACAAATTTTATTAAAACAATAAGGCTTAGCAGCTTGTTCATTCTGTTCTGATGTTTGATGTGCTAATATAGCAACTGTTCGCGCTTTTTTCCAAACGCAATGCCCTTATTCGATGAAGAATTATGAAGTTATAACATTTGCGGGGCAATATTCTTTGAAAAAAAGGATAGATAAGGGGAATTTTGCTTTTTTTGGTGTATCTTAGCAAAATGTTTCTGTTTTGAGGCAAAATAAGTATAATCAACAAAATACATTTTTTATGAAGAAACTGTTTCTAATGATTGCCCTTGCGGCAACAATGCTTCCCGCACAGCTCCGTGCCGATGAGGGAATGTGGCTGCTACAGCTTATGCGCAGTCAGAATCTCGAGGACAATATGAAAAAATTGGGTCTCGAAATTTCTGCCGATGAGATTTATTCGCCCGACGCGCCTTCGTTGAAGGATGCCATCGGTATCTTCGGTGGCGGATGTACAGGTGAGATTGTGTCGCCCAACGGACTAGTGTTCACTAACCACCATTGCGGTTACAGCTACATCCAGCAGTTGAGCAGTGTGGAGCACAACTATCTGAAGGATGGCTTCTGGGCTGCCAACTACGATGCCGAGCTCCCTTGCGAGGGTATAAGCTTCACTTTCGTTTCAAAGATTACCGATGTGACCGACGAGATTAATGCTCGTCTTGCCGACGGCAGAATGACTGTTGAGCAGAGCTTCTCGAGTGCAGCTCTCAAGAGTGTAGCCGAAGAGCTTTTTGCAGCCGACAATGTCGAGGGCAAGCAATATCTGCGTGCCGAGCTCAAGCCCTACTTCGAGGGTAACAAGTATTATCTTGTATATTACAAGCGTTATACCGATGTACGTCTGGTGGGAACGCCTCCTTCATCGGTAGGTAAGTTCGGTGGTGAGACCGACAACTGGATGTGGCCCCGTCACACTGGCGACTTCTCGGTATTCCGCGTGTATGGCGATGCCGACGGCAATCCCGCAGCTTACAATGCAAACAATGTTCCTCTGAGCACACCCAAGCACCTCAAGGTGTCTCTTAAAGGATACGAGGAGGGCAGCTACACTATGGTTATGGGCTTCCCCGGCAGCACATCGCGCTTCCTTACAGGCGGTGAGGTGGAGAGCCGTATGTTTGCCGAGAATGACCCCCGTATTGCAATGCGCGATGCAGCCCTTACTGTAATCCGCCAGGAGATGCTCAAGGATGAGGCTATCAATATCCAGTATGCCAACAAGCTTGCACGTATCAGCAATTATTGGAAGAACTCGATAGGTATGAACACTGCCATCGTTGAGAATAAGGTTGTAGAGAAGAAACTCGCTAACGAGAAAATCTTTGTCGACTTTGCAAATAAGGTAAACAACAGCGAGTATGCTACAGTAATAGACCGCATAAACACTCTTGTTTCGGACAATGCACGTATGCTCTACCTCTCTACCCTTACAATGGAGCTTATAATGAACGTTGAGTTCGTATACCGCAACCTGTCAAGCAACAATAAGGATGCAATGGCTGCAGAGGATGGTGGCCGCTCTACATTCGAGGCAATATATGCTTGGTTGTACGACCGCGATTACAACCACGAGGTAGACCGCAAGATTGCAAAGTCGGTTCTTCCCCGCTTCATTGAGCTTACCACCGAGGATGAGCGTCCTGCACACCTCAATGCGATGATTAAGAAATACAATGGCGATGTTGAGGCATATATCGATTATGTTTACGACAATTCTATCTTGAGCAGCAAGAAGAATTTCGACAAGTTCGTGAAGAAGCCTTCGGCAAAGAAACTCGAAAAAGACCCTGCTATGCAGTTGCGCGATGCAGTCTTTGCAATGTATATGGACCTTGTAGCTCAGGAGAAGGCATTCACAAATGTAATCAACCCCTTGCACAAGACCTATCTTGCCGGACTCCTTGAGATGGCGGCAGGCAGCCCTGTTGCTCCCGATGCTAACTTTACAATGCGTCTGACATACGGTGTTGTGAAGCCTTACGAGCCTCGCGACGGTGTAACATACAACCATATTACAACCCTTAAGGGTGTAATGGAGAAAGAGGATGCCGAGAATCCCGAGTTCATTGTTCCTGCACGTTTGAAGGAGCTTTACAATGCGAAGGATTATGGCCGCTATGCGCTTCCTACAGGTGAGATGCCCGTAGCTTTCCTTTCTACCAATGATATTACCGGCGGTAACAGCGGTAGCGGTGTGCTCAATGCCCGTGGCGAGCTCATCGGCCTTGCTTTCGACGGTAACTGGGAGTCGTTGAGCGGCGACATTACCTTCGACGATAATCTGCAGCGCTGTATCAACGTTGATATCCGCTATGTGCTCTTTGTAATAGAGAAGCTCGGTGGATGCAAGCGCCTGATAGATGAACTTACTATTGCTGAGTAATTGAACCGATTGTATAAACGAGAAATGGCAGCCCGCGGGCTGCCATTTCTTGTTCTGTATCATATTGCTGTCATTTTATTTTTCCTTTCTCCTGTGGAATGCGGTATGCAGTGTAGAGTTCGAACAGGGCTCCTATGAAGAGGGCCACTATCCACTCGTTGCGTATGTGTGTGAACATCAGTACGCCCGCTGCAATGAGTGCAATGCCACCGAGCTGTTGCTGGAATACAAGGCGGCGCAGTGCGATGTTGCCGCCGCGCTCACGTCCGATAAACTGCATTACGGCAAAAAGGACGGCTCCTGTAATGTATATGTATGATGCGTGGAGGGGCTGCGCTATCTTTAGGGCAGCTCCTATGAGCAGTGCAATTGCTCCAATCCTGTATAGTGTGTCTGTAATTTTCATATCTTATGTCTCTCTTTTGCTGTGTGTGGAATTAATCTTCTATTATGAACACCTCTTCGTTGTCGAGGTGCATGTCGTATTTGTCGCGGGCAATTTTCTCTATTGCTGCGGTGTCGTCCTTGAGCTCCTTGATTTTCTTTACGATAATGTCGTGCTCTGTTCTCAATTCGTTGAGCTCTGATTTCAGCCCTAGAATTTCTCTTTGATGTTGGATGTGCTTCAGCAAGCTGTTCTCGTCAAAGATGATTATAATGGCAAGAAAGGCCAATGTGACAGACAGGTATTTGTGGTTGCCTATCCATTTTATTATATCTCCAATGCTGTCGTTCATAACACTCTTGTTCTTTTGTATCAATCAGATTGCGAAGATAGGAAAAAATGAGACATCAACGCACTGCTTTTTGTTTTTTTATTTGTCCCTTGTGATAAGATAGGATGCGGCTCGGAATAAAAAATCAAGTAAACTTGGTATTTCTCACTCGCTTATTGCTATCTTTGAGCTAAAGCTCCAAGATACTTTCGCTCGTTTTGAAAAATATCCAAGTAAACTTGATATTTCTCACTCGCTTGTTGCTATCTTTGAGCTAAAGCTCCAAGATACTTTCGCTCGTTTTGAAAAATATCCAAGTAAACTTGGTATTTCTCACTCGCTTGTTGCTATCTTTGAGCTAAAGCTCCAAGATACTTTCGCTCGTTTTGAAAAATATCCAAGTAAACTTGATATTTCTCACTCGCTTATTCGTATCTTTGTATTCATACAGCTTATTATTTGGAATTATGGAGAATTATATAGTTTCGGCACGCAAGTACCGTCCCGACACCTTTGAGTCGGTCGTTGCGCAAAGGGCGCTTACGACAACGCTTAAGAATGCCATCAATAGCGGTAAATTGGCCCACGCCTATCTGTTCTGTGGCCCGCGCGGTGTCGGAAAGACAACTTGTGCGCGTATCTTTGCTAAGACGATAAATTGCGAGCATCCTACACCCGACGGTGAGCCTTGCAACGAGTGCGAGTCTTGTATCTCGTTCAATCAGCAACGTTCGTTTACCATTTACGAGCTCGATGCGGCAAGCAACAACTCGGTCGACGATATCCGTTCGCTCAACGAACAGGTGCGCATACCGCCTCAGGTAGGACGTTATAAGGTGTATATCATCGACGAGGTGCATATGCTCTCGACAACGGCATTCAATGCTTTCCTCAAGACGCTCGAGGAGCCTCCTGCACACGCTATCTTTATTCTGGCAACAACCGAGAAGCACAAGATTATACCCACAATCCTCTCGCGCTGTCAGATATATGACTTCAGCCGCATAGAGAGTGCCGATATTATTGCCCATTTGCAGAATATTGCAAAGAAGGAAAATATAAATGCCGAGTACGAGGCGCTGCGTATAGTCGCGCAGAAGTCGGACGGATGTATGCGCGATGCTCTCTCCCTCTTCGACCAGATGGCTAGCTTCACGCAGGGCGACCTTACCTATACAAAAGTGATAGAGAGCCTGAATGTGCTCGATTATGACTATTATTTCCGCTTTACCGATTATATTCTTGCAGGAAATATCTCACAGGCACTTCTGCTCTTCAACGAGGTACTTGTGAAGGGTTTTGACGGTGCTGTCTTTGTCGAGGGCGCAGCGTCGCACTTCCGCGACCTTCTTGTGGCGAGTGACCCTGCAACAGTTCCTCTATTCGAGGGTAGCGCGGAGTTGTGTGCCCGTTATACAGCGCAGGCTGCAAAGTGTGCACCGAAAATTCTGTTCCGCGCTATAAAGTTATGCAGCGATTGCAGTACCAATTACCGTGCAAGCCGCAATAAGCGCCTTTTGGTTGAGCTTACCATAATCCAGCTCTCGCAGCTCACCTCGGACGATGCCGGGGAAGCGGGTGGGCGCAGCCCTAAGCAATTAAAACCAATATTCAATAATCCTGCAGCAATGCAGGTGGCAGCGCCTGCACAGCATAGCGCTGCGGCCAATGTGTCAGGTGTACAATCTGCAGTGCAACAGCCGGCAGCGCAGACGGCTACAGTACGTCAGCCCGAGGCTCAGCCGGTTACAGCGCAGCAGGCTACCCCTGCGGTGGGGAATGCTCAGCGTCCTGTTCCGCAAGGACGTCCCGAGGCAATGCGTGTCCGTCCCTCTCAGCAGGGGGGTGGGCCTTCGCTTGGAGGAATGTTCCGTTCTACTATGGGCGCGCAACAGGCACAGCAGCAACAGCCACAGGCTGTTGAATCTGCGGCAATGCCTGTGGCCGAAGAGAAACAGGCGGTAAAGAGGATTACTAACGAGGAGCTTGTACAGGCGTGGGTCTCTTTTGCTATGACTCTGCCCGAGAACGAGCGTGCCCTTGCCGACCGTATGAGGATAATTCTGCCCTATATGCAGGATGAGAATGTGTTTTCAATTGCTGTCGACAACCAGCACGTGGCGGCTATGTTCGAAGGTGAGGCCAAACGCATACTCAATGCCCTTGAAGAGTCGCTGGCAGGCGCTAAATTGCGTATGCGTGTGGATGTGAGGGAGGTCGTTGTGCAGCGTCACGTGTACGACCGCACCAAGCAGTATGAGATTCTGAAGGAAAAGAACACCCTTGTAGGCAAGCTGCGCGATGCCTTCGGGCTTGAGCTTTCTTAGAATGAGGCTGTTATCTTGGCCTGTTTTCGTTGCAACAGTTCCTTTGTTCGGCCTCAATTGACTGCAGTAGCTCTTCAATGTCGCGTTGCAGCCATTTGTATTGTGTGGAGCTTTTGTAGTATGTACTCTTGCTCAGTATGAGTGCAACGTCGCATTGGCTGTGCCGATAGGACGACAGCTCGTTGTTCATCTGTTGGCGGTGGCAGGCATAGCGCTGTATCTCTGTTTCGCGCTTGTTGCGCAGATAGCGGCATATCGGTTTCAGGATATGCAGTACAACCCTGTCCATTATATGGTGTCCCTGTATGTACATATAGGTCTCGTCCTCAACAATGCCAAGCTGTGCAAATTCCTTTTTCATCGCCTCAATCTTGGGTAGCAGATGCGGCATATTCTTCTCGAGTTGCCCTAATTTGTGCTTTACGCGCGCAGCAAGCTGCTTTAATGAATTCTCGGGTCTCTCTGTTGTGAAGGAGGTGAGGCGCACAATCTCGCAGAACTGCTGCATACTCATTGTGTTGAGGTCGCGCTCCCTGTACAGAAGGATGTTCCATAGGAACAGCGGGTAGCAGATGCGCGAGTATAGCTGCATAAATGAGGTGAAATCAATTACGTCGGTGTCGTTGAGCGTGCTCTGTACGCATACGCGCTTTAGCCCTTCGCTGTAGCATTTGAGGTTTTCTATGGCATAGGCGTATGTATGCAGTATGTAGGGGCTGTCTATTATCTTCCGTGAGCAGTCGGTGGCTCCCTGCAGCAGATAGTCGTAGTCGCTGTCGACGCACGCTATCATATTTTTCCCTATACCTTTGCCCAGCATATTCATCATTGCGCGCTTCTTGCCCTTCGTGAGGCTTGTGCGTGCAGGCAAGAGCACTTCGAAATGGAACTTGTCGCTCTCGTAGTCATCGAGCACCGAGCGCCAGAACGATATGTCGTCGTAGCTCTCCACGTATGCTACGATGCGTGTTCTTGCGCTTTTGGGCCGCAATGCATTGGCTGCTGCCAGAAAGTCGGAGTTCAGGTATTGCGAGAGCTTCTTCATCTGCTCTTAGTGTTTGTGTGCTATATTGTAATCTCTTCAATCTCGGTAACGGCGTCGAGCCATCCGTCCATAATTATGGCGGGGGAGTGTGTGCAGAGTATTATCTGAGCATTGGGGTTGAGGGTGTGTACAATGCCGATGAGGCGTTGCTGCCACTCTATGTGCAGCGATATTTCGGGCTCGTCCATAAACAGCACCGATGGACGGCACTCCTGTACAAGGGCTGTGAGCATTATCACCAGCAGTTGCTTCTCGCCGCTCGACAGTATGTAGGGTGAGATTGTCTCGCCGTATTGGTTGAAGAAGATTTCGTTCTTGCTGCGTATGATGGTCTTACCGGTGGCGGCAAACAGCTCGTCGATAAGGTCCTGGAATACTTTCTTGGGTTTTGTGAGTTCTGTTGCCAGACGCTGGTCGTCGGGGTTGCCCGATGTGAGCAGCGATATTATCCTGTTGCCGATATTCACCTGGTAGTTCAGGTAGCGGCGCTGTAGCTGGTATAGTTGCCAGTCGAGTTCGGTGCGTACCTCGGCACCGGATATCTTTTCGAGCATCTCGCTGCTGAGCATAGGACGGTCGATGCTGCTTATCACGTCAAAGGGGATGATTGTCGCATCCTCGGGGTAGAAGGTTATCTTTACTCCCTCGTGCGGATTGCGTGTGACGTGGCGGTCGTGCATAATCTTCAGGTGTGCGGCAGAGCGCTTGATGATGGTGCTCTTTCCCACTCCGTTGCTTCCGCTCAGGATGTTCACACCCGGACGGAGCTCCCAGAGAATGTGCTTGCGGTTGCTCCACAACGATTCAATCTCTATGCTCTTTATGTATTGTGCCTGTTTCTCCATAATAGAAAGGGTATGTTCTTAATATACGCTCATCTGCAAAAATAGTATTTTGTTTTTCTAACGCAACTCCCAAGGGATTAATATTTGTAAAAATTCATCTTTTTATTGGTAATTGAATAATTTTATTCCTATTTTCGCATATCGGGTAACTCTGTTCAGGCATAAGCTTCTGCTATGGCGGTTGTCGCGTGATATGTTGTCTGTACGGACTTTTTATTCATCATTAAAATCTGGCAGTATGGTAAGGATTTATTGTAAGAACAATGGCGAGAGTAAAGACTTTCAGTCGGGCGCTTCACTTCTGGATATTCTCAAAGGGTTTGGACTGAGTATGCCATACGATATTGTTGCGGCCCGTGTGAACAATGTTGTCGAAGGGCTCACATATAGGGTGTACCGCAACAAGGATGTGGAGTTTCTCGATATTACCTCGGAGCAGGGAATGAGGATGTACGTCCGTTCGCTTACATTCGTGATGATGAAGGCAATGAATGAGCTATTTCCGGGCAGGGTAGTGCGGTTCGAGAATCCTATATCCAACGGCTATTATTGCCGTATGGAGACCGAACTTACCGAGAAGGAGGTTGATGCAGTGCGCGAGGCTATGCGTGCGATAATTGCCCGCGACATACGCTTCAAGCGTGTCGATTGCCGCACGGACGAGGCCAAGGAGGTCTTTACAAGGATAGGCAGGTTCGACAAGGTGCGCTTGCTCGAGACGTATGGCTCGCTATATTCGGGATATTATATGCTCGAGGATTATATAGACTATTACTACGGCGGACTGCTGCCGAGCACGGGTTACATAAAGCTGTTCGAGATTGAGAAGTTCGGCGAGGGTGTGTTGCTGCGCGTGCCCGACCGTGAACGTCCAATGTCGCTCGAGGATAAAGTGCCGCAGGAGAAACTGCAGGACCGCTTCACCGAGCGTCTGCGCTGGCATCAGGTTATGGGGGTAGAGACTATCGGAGATTTCAACAAAGCGGTGCTTGCCGGTCACGGAGTGGACCTTGTGAACGTCTCCGAGGCGCTGCAGGAGAAACGCATTGCGTATATAGCCGAGGAGATTAAGTCGCGTGGAGCCAGGGTGGTGCTCATTGCCGGTCCCTCGTCCTCGGGAAAGACAACAACCAGCAAGCGTCTGAGCGTGCACCTTATGGCGTGCGGGCTGAAGCCGTACGCGATTTCTCTGGATGACTTTTTTCTCAACCGTACCGATACTCCGCGCAAGGAGGACGGTGACTACGATTTCGAGTCAATATACTCTATAGACCTTCCCTTCTTCAACGACTCGCTCAACAGGATTCTTGCAGGTGAGGAACTGCCCCTCCCGCACTATAATTTCCAGACGGGCAAGCGCGAGTTCCTGGGCAACAGGATAAAGCTCACCCCGCAGATGGTGCTTGTGATTGAGGGTACGCACGGACTGAACCCTATGCTCACAGCGCAAATCCCCGAGGAGGAGAAATTCCGCGTCTATGTATCGGCTCTCACCTCCATAAAGCTCGACTACCACAACTATATCCCCACGTCCGACAACCGTCTGCTGCGCCGTATGTTGCGCGACTACAAATACCGCGGATACTCGGCTGTGGAGACTATATCCCGTTGGGGCGATGTGCGTGCGGGTGAGGAAAAGTGGATATTCCCCTATCAGGAGAATGCCGACGTGATGTTCAACTCGGCGCTGCTCTATGAACTTGCTGTGCTCAAGCCGCACGTTGAGCCGTTGCTGCGCAGGGTCCCGCAGAACATCGAGGAGTATTCTGTTGCCCGTAGCCTTTTGAAAATTCTCGAATATATAGTACCTTTGCAGGATACGGAGCTGCCGCCCACCTCGGTTATTCGCGAGTTCCTTGGCGGAAGCAGTTTTACATACTGATTTATACCACTGTGACTATTCTATGAAAAGCGTAGCAGGAAAAACTCTTCTATTGTTGTATTTGCTTCTTATGTCTCTCCCGATGGCGGCCCAGAAGGGCAAGCTCGATGATATGCGCGCACGTGCCCGTGCTATGCAGGTGCAGATTGCTGACAAGGAGAAGATACTGCTCTCTTCGCAAAAGGATGTCAAGAGCAAAATGCAGAATCTCGACCTTCTGACTGCGCAAATCAAGGAGAGAAGATTGCTGGTAGCCTTGTTGCGCAATGAGCTGAAGGCTGTGGGCGATTCAATAGCTGTGATAGATAAGGAGGTGAAGAGGCACGAGGCGCTTGTTGAGGCTTCGCGCGGCGAGTATGCCCAGGCGTTGCGCGTAGCGCGGCACTATGGCTCGTTGCAGGATAAACTGCTTTTCATAGTGTCTGCCGATGACTTCAATGCTATGATACGGCGCTATCGGTATGTGCGTCAATATATGAATGCGCACCGTGCTGTTGCAGAGGAACTGAAAAGCAGGATTGCGGAGCTGGAGTTGAGGAAATCGCAGGCCGATAGTGTGCGTGCCGAGAAAGAGCGTACACTGTCGTTGCAGAATGATGAGCAGAAGGAACTTCTCAGACTCGAGGCTGAACAGCGCCGAATTGTCGATGAGCTCCGCAAGGAATCAAAGAAGGTAAAGAAGGAACTCGAAAGACAGAGAAGCAAGCTGGCGGCAGTAAACAAGGAGATTGATGCGCTTATAGAAGCCGAGTTGGCAAAACAGCGTAAGTCGAAGACTGCTGCTGCAGATAAAAAGAAGACCGAAGCGGCACCCCGTACAAACGAAGCCGTTTCAAGGATGAGCGGCTCTTTCCTGCAGAATAGGGGTAAGCTGCCAGCTCCGCTCACCGGCCCCTATCATTTGGTATCGGGCTATGGACTACAGAACGGTGTGACAGGCAAGGGCAGTGTGATGGTCGACAATGGCGGTATCGTGTTGCAGGGAAAGTCAGGTGCTCAGGCACGGTGTATATTTGACGGTGAGGTGGTTGTTGTGTTCAGGAAAGAGAACTATGCTCTTGTAATAGTGGAGCACGACAGGTATATGTCGGTCTATTGCCAACTCGATAAAATACACGTGAAGAAGGGTGACAAGGTCAAGGCCGGCGCTATATTGGGTGATATAGCCAAGGACAGTTCGGGGCAGACACGTCTTCTTTTCCAGTTGCGTGACGGCAAGCAGAAGCTCAACCCTACAAAATGGCTTAAACTGTAAAGCATTTTCTGTTGTCCTGTATATTTTTCCTGCTCTTATTCTGCGGCTTTGTAATTTGTCCTTGCGTCGGAGCGTGTGGTGAAATTGAAGTGCCACCATTCTGTGCGTATTGTGAGAAAACCTGCCTCGCGCATTACGCGTCGCAGCAGCCGTCGGTTCTCTATGGCCTGTAGGCTCATACTGCCTTCTTCTACGAGCTCTTCTTCGTTGTCGATGTGGCTCAGGCGCGTCAGTGCGTCTACCCTTGTTCCCATAGGTATGCTGTCTCCGTTCTCATCCACGATGCTCAAATCTACCGCAAGCCCGTAGTTGTGCAGTCCTCCTCCGTTCTTGGGGTTGCTCACGTAGTTCTGCATTCCTGTTCCTTTTACCTTGTCCCACATCTTCTGTTGCACGCTCATAGGACGGGTCGCATCGTATATTATCAGTCGCCAGCCGGGGTGTATCCTGCCGAGTATACTGTTTGCTTCGGCTACGGCTTTTGCGGCCTTGGGGTGCAGGTATGCTTCCTCGAAACTGTACATCTTTTCGCCTACGAAATTGTCGCTCTTGGCGTACATCAGCTCCACCTCTATGCTCGGGTCAATATCCTTGATGTTCACGAAACCCTCCAAAGGAGCCTGTGCGTAGGATAGTACGGTGAACAATGCGAGTGTAGTGGCTGTTATGGCTCTTTTCATTTGTAAGGTATGTAAATGCAAACGGGCCGGCATTGCCGGCCCGTTGATGTATTGTCTTATGCGTCGATATTTGCGTATGTGGCGTTTGTCTCGATGAAGTCTCGACGGGGACCTACGTCATCGCCCATAAGCATCGAGAATACATAGTCTGCCTCTTTGGCATCGCGTATTGTGACCTGCTTCAAGGTACGTGTCTCGGGGTTCATTGTTGTCTCCCACAACTGCTCGGGGTTCATCTCACCAAGACCCTTGTAGCGCTGTATGTTGATGTCCTTCTCGTTGCCGCCGAACTCCTGTACGAACTCCTCTTTCTCGCGGTCGTTGTAGCAGTATTTCTTTACCTTGCCCTTTGTACACTTGTAGAGAGGGGGCATTGCCATATAGAGGTAACCGCCTTCTATAATCTCGGGCATATAACGGTAGAAGAGTGTCATTATGAGCGTACCGATGTGGGCACCGTCCACGTCGGCATCGGCCATCATGATGATCTTGTGGTAGCGCAGCTTCTCGATATTGGCTTTCTTGCTGTCTTCGGGATCGAGTCCGAAACGTACTCCCAGTGCCTGTATGATGTTGTTCACCTCGTCGCTCTCGAATGCCTTGTGCCACATTACTTTCTCTACGTTCAGGATCTTACCGCGCAGGGGCAGGATTGCCTGGAAGGTGTTCTTGCGTCCCTGCTTTGCCGAACCGCCCGCAGAGTCTCCCTCGACGAGGAAGAGCTCGCATTTCTCGGGGTTCTTGTCCGAACAGTCGGCAAGCTTTCCGGGAAGGCCGACACCGCTCATAGGGCTCTTGCGCTGCACGCTCTCGCGGGCCTTGCGTGCCATAATACGTGCTGTGGCTGCAAGAATCACTTTGTCGATGATGATTTTTGCCTCTTTGGGGTGTTCCTCGAGGTAGTAGCTGAGTGCCTCGCCTACAGCCTGGTCTACTGCTCCTGTAACCTCGTT
This sequence comes from Bacteroidaceae bacterium, assembly GCA_017546635.1. Taxonomy (GTDB): domain Bacteria; phylum Bacteroidota; class Bacteroidia; order Bacteroidales; family Bacteroidaceae; genus HGM04593. Next base: position 27,882 of record JAFYSC010000121.1, read on the forward strand.
GTTTCCGAGCTTTGTCTTGGTCTGTCCCTCGAACTGGGGCTCGGCAACTTTTACCGAAACGATGGCTGTGAGACCCTCGCGGAAATCCTCACCCGATATTTCGACCTTTGCCTTCTCCAATGCCTTTGTGTCATCGGCATACTTCTTGAGTGTACGGGTAAGGGCGCGGCGGAATCCTGCAAGGTGTGTTCCTCCCTCTATTGTGTTGATGTTGTTTACGTATGAGTGTACATTCTCGCTGTACCCGGTGTTGTAGAGTACGGCAGCCTCGATGGGAATACCCTGTTTCTCGGTGTTGAGATAGATGACGTCGCCAATCAGGGGTACGCGCGATGAGTCGATGTAGCGTACGAACTCCTTCAGTCCTTCGGTCGAGAAGAATGTCTCGTGCTTGTACTCGCCGTTCTCATCGGCTTCGCGCTTGTCGGTGAGGCTGATAGTTATTCCGGCATTTAGGTAGGCCAACTCGCGGAGGCGTGTGGCCAATATGCTGTATTGGTACTCGCTCACTACGAAGATGCTGTCGTCGGGCTGGAAAGTCTGGCGTGTTCCGCGCAGCTCGGTTGTACCCACGCAGTGTACCTCCTCAAGGGGCTTGCCGCAAGAGTAGTTCTGCTCATAGTGCTTGCCGTCGCGGAAAACCTCGGTCTTCATATGCTTCGAAAGTGCGTTCACGCACGATACGCCCACTCCGTGAAGTCCTCCCGATACTTTGTATGAGTCCTTGTTGAATTTACCTCCCGCGTGAAGCACTGTCATTACGACTTCGAGTGCCGAGCGGCCCTCTTTCTCGTGCATATCTACGGGGATACCTCGGCCGTTGTCCTGTACGGTTATTGAATTTCCGGGATTTATTGTTACGTCGATGTGCGTACAGAAGCCCGCCATAGCCTCGTCGATGGAGTTGTCTACAACCTCGTAGACAAGGTGGTGGAGTCCCTTTTCGCTGATGTCTCCGATGTACATCGCGGGACGCTTGCGGACTGCCTCAAGTCCCTCGAGTACCTGTATGCTGTCGGCTGAATAATTTGCTGCTGAAGCGTTTTTTATCTCTTCGCTCATATGGTGTTTGTCTTTATTTTCGGGTTTGTCTAAACTGAACAAAAATACAAAAAAACGGTGGATTGTACAAGTGCTTAACGCAAAAAGAAATGGTAAAACTACCATTTCTTTTTGCGTTGGCTTGTTTTGCTTGTCCGTGTCAGTTTGGAGTCTGTCTAGTGGCTGTCAAGTGGAGCCGGTTGCGGTAAATAGCGCAAAGGTCGGATTGGTAAATCCGACCTCGCATTAGGTAAATATATGTCGTTAATATACTTAAGCTAACTTAGCGATTCTTGCGCAAAGACCCGATTTGAGGTTAGCTGCTTTGTTTTTGTGGATAAGACCGCGCTTTGCCATTCTGTCGAGCATCTTCTGTACTAAGGGGAACTTAGCAAGAGCCTCTTCTTTGTTGGTTACTGCACGAAGGCTGCGTACTGCTGAACGCATATTCTTACCATAGTAACGGTTTAGCAGGTTTTTTCTCTCTGTCTGACGGATTCTCTTAAGTGATGATTTATGGTTTGCCATCTCTTTATAAATGTTTTTATCGTTTTACTTGTAGCCCATAGGGGAATCGAACCCCTCTTTCAAGAATGAAAATCTTGCGTCCTAGCCGATAGACGAATGGGCCTTGGATTTTGTTTACCCGTTAGGGTTCTTGCGCTTTTAAGTGCTAAGCGGTTGCAAAGGTATGACTTTTTTTTTATTTGGCAAAGAAATTCCGAAGTTTTTTTGTATTTTTGTTCCACTTTTTACGTATGGATGTAGCTTATGACAGAAATTTTGACAGGAATAGTACTAAGGACCATAAAGTACAGTGACAATCTGATGGTTGCCGATATGTACACAAAGGAGCGCGGCAGGGCCTCTTTTCTGGTTCCTGTATCGCGCAGTGGACGTTCCAAGGTGCGCAGCGTGCTTTTTCAGCCTTTATCGATGCTCACCTTTACAGTCAATGCTGGCCGAAAGAATGCAATACCGCGCTTGTCGGAGGTGCACCCCTACGTGATGTACCACACTGTCCCCTTTGATGTTGTAAAGTCGGCGGTGGCCATATATATAGCCGAGTTTCTTGTGGCTGTACTGCGTGAGGAGGGCGAGAATGAGGCTCTTTTCGCTTATCTCGACTATTCACTTTCATTTTTCGATGCTTCCGACGAGGATTATTCCAACTTCCACATCGTATTTCTTCTGCAACTGACGCGCTTCCTGGGTATATTCCCAAATATCGAGAACGTTTCAAAGGAGTGCTGTTTCGACCTTCTTGCCGGTTATCTGACAAGTGAATATCCGTTGCACGCCCACTTCCTTCCGCCACAGGATACGCGTAACTTCATTGAGCTTCTGAAAATCGATTTCAACTCAATGCACAAGCTCTCTCTAAGCAGAAAAGCGCGAGGTGAGTACCTTGCGCTTATCCAAACTTATTACAGCCTGCATATTCCCGACTTTCCGCCCATAAAGTCGGCGGATGTCCTTAGGGAACTTTTCGACTGATTATCCCAGAATGCTCTTTACAATGCCCGATATTATGCGGCCATCGGCCTTGCCTGCAAGACGTTTGGTGGCAACTCCCATAACCTTGCCCATCTCTTGAGGGGTAGATACACCCAATTCGGCAATAATCTCCTTTACCGCATTTGCAATCTCCTCTTCGCTCATCTGTTCGGGCAGGTACTTCTCCATTATTGCAACCTGTGCGAGCTCCTCCTGCGCAAGGTCGGTGCGGTTCTGGCTGGCATAGAGCTCTGCCGATTCGCGTCCTTGCTTTACGAGCTTCTGTATTATCTTTATGGCTGCCTCGTCGCTTACGGTGTCGTTGGCTCCGGGTGCGGTCTTTGCTTCTAGGAGCACCTTCTTTATATTGCGCAGTGTTGCGAGCGCCACTTTGTCCTGCGCCTTCATTGCCTCTTTTATGGCGTTGCTTATAGTGTCAAAAATAGTCATATCCGTAATTTTTAATTATTTGTTATCTCTTCTTTTTCCTCGTTTATGCATACTTGTGCCTGCTCCAGTTCCTGCTCCTTGGCTGCTGCTATTGCTTTGCTGCGGCTTTTGAGCTGTTCTAGCTCGTGTGCGGTGCGGCTGTAGGTGGGCTGGTTGTCTATGGCCGATATGAAATCCTCATCGAACATCTCGTCACCGGTAAATATGTATATGCGGTAATCCTGTTTGTAGAATACATCTACCATTTGCTGAATCTCTTTCTCTTCGGCCTCTTTTTTCTTCTGCTCCTCCTGTGTGGCTGCAGCGGCCTCTTCTTCCTGCTTCTGTATAACAGGTTCCATTCCCGGAATGTTTTTCATTCCGAAACCTGTGGCAAGAACGGTAACCTTTACATCGCCTTCTTTGAGGGCGTGGTCTTCGCTCACACCCCAGATGACCTCGATGTACTCCTCGGAGAATTTCTTCATAAATGCCTCAATCTCCTCCATCTCGGCTACCATTATCGGTGAGTTGGGGTTCTCGTAGATATTGAAGAGTATCTTCTTCGATTTGTATATGTCGTTGTCGTTGAGAAGGGGCGAGTGCAGTGCCTTGCGGAAGGCCTTTGCCACACGTTGTTCGCCCGACTCGCAGCCATAGCTCATAATTGCCACTCCGCCATCCTTGAGTACTTTCTTCACATCGCGGAAGTCGAGGTTGATGGTTCCTCGGGCAGTGATGATCTCGGCTATGCTCTTTGTGGCGGTAGTAAGCACCTCGTCCACTTTCTTGAAGCCTGCCTTCAGTGTGAGTTCGGGGTAGATGCTCAGCAGACGCTGGTTGTTTATCACAAGCAGCGCGTCGACGTGCTTGGCAATCTCTGTCACTCCTTTCAGGGCCTGCTTGATTTTTCCGCCGAGCTCAAAACGGAAGGGGATGGTTACTATACCCACTGTGAGCATTCCTTTTTCTTTGGCTATCTGTGCCACTATGGGTGATGCTCCTGTTCCTGTACCGCCACCCATACCTGCGGTGATGAACACCATCTTTGTACCGTCGTCAAAGAGGGCTTCTATCTGTTCCTTGCTCTCAAGGGCTGCTGCACGGGCAACTGCTGGGTCGTTGCCGGCTCCCAGTCCTTCGGTTGTCTTGTCACCCAACTGTATCTTTACCGAGATGGGCGAGTCGTTGAGTGCCTGGAGGTCGGTGTTGCATATTGCGAACGATACATTATGCACTCCCTCCTTGTACATATTCTTGACAGCATTGCTGCCGCCGCCACCCACTCCAATGATCTTTATTATGCGTTGCGTGCCTTTGGAGATTGCAAATGGCAGTATTTCGTCATTGATGTTGTCGTTGATTCCGTCGTTGTCGTATACGGTATTCTCAAGTGCATCCATAATTGTGCTGGTTTGTTCGTTACACTAATTCCTCTTCTTTGTCATCATTGTTGTCATCCTCGTTTATGACCTCGTTTCTCCACCAATCTTCGAAGAAGTCCATCATTTTGCCAAGTCCCCATTCCTTTTGAGGCCCCGGTTTTTTACCTGTACCTGTATTTGTCTGCTGTGTCTCCTCCTCTTCCTTCTTGTTCTTCTTTTTGGCAGAACTTTTGTCGGGTGCGGGGTTGTTGCCCTCTTCGGTCTTTTCTTCGGTAGCCGATGTTGTCTGTTGTGTCTCGACGTTGTTCTCTCCTGTAAAAAGATTCTCGGGAATATTTGAATCGGCGGGGGCAAGAACCTCTTCGTCGCAGCAGTTTGCCTCTCCCCTGTTCAACAGCGCAAACAACGAGGGGGTGATGCTTCCTGTTGCCAGTGTATGCTGCTCGTCCTTGCTGTATGGCAATTGGGGATTGTTGCAGATTCGGTATTTGTAGTTTGGCATATTCTCTTCTATCAGCATAGGCATATTCTTCAGTGAAGAACCGCCGCCGGTGAATACTATCCGTCCTATCTCGTATCCCGAATTTTCCAATTGGTACTGTACGTTCTTGAGAATTTCGGACATACGTGCGGCAATTATATTGTCGAGCTTTTCGGTTGACAATGGGCTGTCGTTCTTCTCTCCCGATGCGTATCCCTTGAATATCTTTATCTGCTCGGCCTCCTCGGGTGTAATCTGTTCCGAACAGAGGTCCTTGGTTATGTTTGCGCTTCCGATAGGGATTACTGTCAGGTTGCGCAGCATTCTGTTGGAGTGGATTGCAATGGTTGTTGTCTCTGCTCCAATATTGACTAGCGCAGTTCCGCAGCTGGTCTCCTCCTCGCTCAATATGATCTCCGACTCAAGGCGAACCGAATTGTATCTGTCGATAATCTCTATCTTGGCCATATTGAATGCCTCCTCGAGCTGGCAGAGGTACTGCTCCTTGACGATTATGTTCAGGTATGTACACTCAATGCCAAGGGTGGGTGTGCCGATAGGCGACGTGTTGGTGTCGCCGTTGAGCTTGTATTCCTGAGGCACTACCTGCAGCTTCTTGTAGCCGGCGGGGACCTTGAACGCATTGTCGTTCTCGGCCAACATACTGTCGATAATATCTTGTGTTATCTTGGTGAAGCTGTCAAACTTCTTTGTAACTTTAGAGGTTACAGAGTGTATCGACATACAGTCAAATGCAACATATACCTTTTTGATGTATATGTTTTTCATTTGGCTCTCGAGGCGGTTGATGAGGCTGTTCAGGCTCTTGCCGGCCTCGTCGACATTGCGTATGACTCCTTTTGTCACGTAGCTGCCGGCTGCTTCGCTGGCATAGGCCAGTATCTTAGTGCCCTCCAGCGTGTGTATGCCCACTGCGCCGATTATCTTTGAGGAGCCTATCTCTATTGCTGCTATATATTCGTTTGTTGTCATATAGTGCTATTTTTTTGTTCCTATCACCTTGTTGTCAAAT
>JAFYSC010000122.1 GCA_017546635.1 Bacteroidaceae bacterium
CCATATACCGCCAGAGGTGGGAGATAGAACTGCTCTTCAAGCAGATAAAGCAGAACTTCCCGCTTAAATACTTCTATGGTGAGAGTGCCAACGCAATAAAGATACAAATATGGGTTACACTCATTGCCAATCTGCTGTTGATGGTAATGAAGGGACGCTTGAAACGGCGATGGAGTTTCTCGGGACTGGCGACAATGATGCGAATTGCATTGATGTACTATGTAAACTTCTACAGCCTGTTCAACAACCCCGAAAAAGATTTGGAGGAAATGCTAAATTCCATAGACAAATCACCTCCAAAACCAACTCTGTTCGATTAGGGGGGCTTGTGATCTAAAAATAGTACTCGACCGCTGTTATACAGTTGCCGAGCACACTGTTTTTTAGCCTAGACGATTTTTATCGGACACTAATAAATTATTTTAGAGCCTTCAGAGGATACAACAGCCCACTGCTGTATGACAGGCGAGCCTTAGCCGAGCCGAAGTTCAATGCAAGGTCGAGCAATATAGGCAAATGATTCTCGTCGTTGGTCACGTGAAAGTTTATAATCTCACGCTCCTTGCCGTCGCGTTCCTCGACAAGAGATATGAGCAGACAGTCGTAGCTGTCATTTCCATCGTCCGATTTCGTACGTTTCTTTCCTCGGTAAATAAGATGCTGCTGGGTGATACGCTTTCCTGTAGCTACGGGGAATGTAAGCCTCTGTCCCTTTTTGAGGGAAGAGAAGTCGAGTGTACGGGCATAAGCCAACAGGCTCATCATATCATATACAGGCTGGTTAACATACTCCTCCTTATATACAGGCTTTTCATTATCGCGGCGGTAATATTGCGTAACCTTTATGCGTCCATCATCTTCGTAGCTGTACCACACCTGATTAAGATAATAGCGTTTGCCCTCGGCCGAAGCCTTACGGTAATAAAGAGGACGCAGGTCGGGGGTAAATATGGTTGTCAACGTGTCACGCATACGGAAGAAGGCATCGGCAGTACTGTTTGTCGAGCTCAACAAGGACATATACTGCGCCTTTTGCCCATTGAAAACGGTATCACGTATAACGAGCGACGCACCACCCGCCTTTACCCATATGAATTTCCAGTTGAAGTAAAAGTTACACTCCAGCGTTTCGCCCGACTTGAAAGCCTGTGTCTGTTTTATTTTCTGCGCATATACAGGAGCAGCAGTAAGAATTACTGCTGCCACAAGTATGATTGCCCTTATTATAGTCTTCATTCTACTTGAATTTTCTATTTGCATTCCTGTTACGTTTCTGTCGCTCCTTATCGGGCTTCTGCTTTGTTATCTCCAAAGGTTTCTGTCTGTCCAACGGTGCATTTATATCCCAATCGTCCTGGTCATACTCAAAGAGGGCTCGCAGCTCAAGCACGTGCGGATAGTAGTATACCTGCTCTGGTTGCAGGCCCTTTCCACACTCGCCTGTATCCCATTTACCGTTACCATTCAGGTCCTTGAGCAAGCGCAGATAATAGTTTCCAGGAGCTATGAAGTAGAACGTACAACGGTTGTTCGCTGTTTTTTGCGAAGCAACAGGGCTACCGTCCGACTTGAGCAACTCAACCACCGAGTTATTGCCGGCACCAGGGATATTGAGACGGAGCACCGCATAGCTGTCGAGCGAACGGAATGTCATTTTCTCCTCGTAGCTCTTTGACACGCCACCATACAGTCCCTTGAAAGCCGCCGAATCAATAGACACCCTGTACTTCTCCTCGGGACGCCACTCGGCATACACCACATACTGACGGTGCGCATTGTCGCTGGCGCGGAAGATGAACGGCATACTGACGTATGTACTGTCATCAACGACCTTTTCGACGTGGATTCTTGCAGTATCAATCATAAGCAGAGGCTCGTCGAAACATATGCGGTAGAGCACATTTACATCCATAGTCTGCGAGTTAAGCGACTTTATCCTTGTCTCTTTTGTAGGCGGGACATAAACGGGAGGATTATTCTCGTCGTAGTCGCTGCGACGCTTGGCATTGCGCTGGAAGAGCCTTTCGGCATCGGCAAATGCCTTTTGCTCATCGGCCACGACCTTGGCACGCAATTTACGCGGCGACAGGGAGAGAGTATCGGTACGCGGCACCATAACACCCAGCGAGTCGAGCACCTTATATGTAACCGACAATTCCAGAGTGTCCTTATAATAAATGACGGTATCCTTTATCCAGTAATGTATGGTATCCTTCCTCTCCGACGGTTCAACAACAAAAGCATCCTTTGCATCGAAGTTAAGCCCCTCTATCGAGGGTAGTTCCTCGTTGCTGTCGGCAAAGAAAAGAGTGAAGCTGTTATGTTCCTTGCGTTGGCTCTTCATCAGGTACTGCGAATAGAACTCCTCGTCAAAGGCACGCAGTATCAGGTCGTCGGGTTGGAAACGTGTATAGGCCACCATCTTTATCGTATCGATTGTCACACTGTCGCGCCATATCGTATCGGGACGTACAGCAGGTGTAGCAAACGGCTCAATGACAGCATCCAGGAATGCCACTTTCTCGCTCTTCTGGTCGAAGAGGTAATTCTGGTTCGCATCCTTCAGTGCATACACCCTGTAACGTCCGGGGGCAAGACCTTTTACAGTAAAGCGTCCGCGGCTATCGGTGCGCGATACACGTTCAAACGGTCTCTTATAGAATGCCGAATCGTCGTCGGCCCTGTGCACACCCACCATCATACCCTTTATGGGCTCAAGGTCCTGTGCATTGAGGACTGTGCCCGACACCGCCAGCGTATCTACCGACTCGCCTGTAGAGAATACAAAGGCAAAATTCTCGAGAGGATTACCCTCGTTGTTGTCGACAACCGCATCGTTGAAATCTATCGAATAGGTTGTATTGGGTTTCAACGAGTCGAAGAGCTCAACAGTAACACGCTTGCCGCTATACTTTATCTCGGGCATCTCGACCTGCGGGGGCGATACTATCACCTTTTCGAAGGGATTGTTGAGCTTTATATTCTCGTCGAACTCCAGCACAAATTTCTTGTCGCTGACGTTTGTTGCATATGCCACTGGAGTGCTCGACACAAAAATAGGCGCATCCTCGTCGTAAGGACCACCGTCGGGGGAGCCCATACTTGCGCACGCAACCATAAGCGACGCTACCGCAGCGTATAGTATTCCGAATTTATACTTCATATTCTTAGAAGCTGTTTTAATTTATATCCTTGAAATTATCCATAAAGCATAACTCGCAGATAATGCAAACTTATTCTTGGAGGAAATACAATAGGTATTTCCCATTAAAGGCCGTTCATTGACAACAGTTCCTCGATATACTGTCGGGAATTGCTCAAGCGCGGCACTTTGTGCTGTCCGCCCAACTTGCCCTTACTCTTTAGCCATTCGTTGAACAGAGCGTGACGGGCCTCGACTATCTCGAGCTCCTGCAGGGTTATATCCTTATAGCGCTTCGCCTCGTAGTCGGAGTTCACCTGCTGCAAGGTCTTGTCGAGCACCTGCGCAAACAACTGCAGCGACGAGGGTTGCTTGGAGAACTCGATGAGCCACTGATGGCGACATCGTGCCTCGGCATCCATAAAGACGGGAGCAGCTGTATACTCGGCCACCTGGGCGCCTGTCGCCTCACACGCAGCCTTCAGTCCCTGCTCGGCATTGTCTACGATAAGTTCCTCACCAAAGGCATTGATAAAATGCTTTGTTCGTCCTGTTATAACAAATTTATAGGGCTCTTTGCTTGTAAAACGCACCGTATCTCCAATCATATAACGCCACAATCCGCACGAGGTGCTTATGAGCATTGCGTAGTTCTTTCCTGTCTCAACCTCCCATAACGGCAACACCGTAGGATTGGGCGAGTCGAACTCGTCCATAGGAATGAACTCATAGAACACATCGTAGTCTATCATCAGCAGCATCGAGGGGTCGGCAGGGTCATCCTGTATGCCGAAGAAACCCTCGCTTGCGTTGTATGTCTCCATATAGCGCATCCCGGGGCTCTTTATCAGCTGCCTGTACTGCTCGCGATAGGGAGTGAATGCCACACCTCCGTGGAAAAAGACCTCGAGATTGGGCCAAACCTCGTCGATGCTCTTCTTTCCCGTTATCTGCAACAGATGCTTGAGCACCGCCATCATCCACGACGGCACACCCGAGATATTGGTTACATTTGCATTCTGTGTAGCACGTGCAATCTTCTCCATCTTCTCCTCGAAGTCGCTGAGCAATGCTATCGACTTATGGGGCACACGCAGAAAATTGACCATAGGATTCACATTCTCGATGAGAATGGCACTGAGGTCGCCCACGAGACTATCCTTGAGGTTGAAGTTGCTTGCGTGGCTACCGCCAAGAATAAGTCCTTTGCCCGAGAAGAAACGGCTCTTCGGGTTATTCCGAAGATAGAGCGACACTACATCGTAACCGCCCTTATAATGCACCCTCTGCAATCCCTGCGCAGTTACAGGAATGAATTTGCTCTTGTCGTTTGTGGTACCCGACGACTTTGCATACCAGCGGCAGCGTCCCTTCCAAAGGATGTCGCTCTCGCCGTGTCGCATACGATCGATGTATCCTTTCAGTGTCTCGTAGTCCTGTACACCAACACGTGCGGCAAAATCGCTATACGTACGTATCTCTCCATACTTATGCTCCACACCCCACTCAGTGCCGGCAGCTCTCTCTACAAGATTGCGCAGTACCTTACTTTGTATCAACTCGGTATTTCCTCCGTATTTGGAGATTTTACCGGCTCTCTGGCATATTATCGGTCTTAATAGTGTTGTCTCGTTCATTTTCCCCTATGCTTTAGATAGGCAGAAGAGAGGATGCTCGCATCCTCTCCCAGTCTTTATATTGTCTGTGTTATTTCTTATAGTTGCTTATTGCATCCTCAAGGAACTTGAGGTAATCCTCGACACCTGTGTTGATTGAATATGCACCGTTCAAGGGGTTACCCATATTGTCTACAGGAACGTGGAAAGGCTGTGCATTTGCGCCGAACTTGAGACGCTGCAGATAGCTCCACTTGTCACCTATGGTACGGAGTTTCTTTTCGGAACCCTGCTCCTCTACAGTCAATATCTCGGGCAACGGCGTCTTGTCGTCGACGTACAGTGAAATCAGCACATAATCGTCCTGCAATTTGTTTATGACGCGGTCATCGGTCCATATTGCAGCCTCCAGCTCACGGCAATTCACACATCCGTGACCTGTAAAGTCGAGCAGTACAGGCTTGTTCTGCTCACGTGCAATGCGCATACCCTCTTCGTAATCGTGGCTCACGGGATGTACCACATTCTTGTTCAGGTTGAAGTCCTGAGTCCACATAGGAGGCGCGAATGCGCTGATAGCCTTACAGGGAGCACCCCAAAGTCCGGGTATCATATACACTGCGAATGCCATTGAGAACAACGCAAGGAAAAACTTGGGTACAGAAGTCTTTGTCTCGCCCTCGTCGTCGTGGGGGAAACGGATGATATTGAGCAGGTAGAGTCCCAAGCAGGTGAAGAGTACAATCCAAAGGGCAAGGAACACCTCACGGTCGAGAAGTCTCCAGCCATATGCAAGGTCGGCTACCGAGAAGAACTTGAGCGCAAAGGCAAGCTCCACAAAACCGAGCACAACCTTCACTGTGTTCATCCAGCCACCAGAACGGGGTGCCTGCTTGAGCAACGAGGGGAAGAGTGCAAAAAGAGTAAAGGGAAGTGCCAATGCAAGCGCAAAACCGAACATTCCTACTGCAGGTCCGAAGAGCTCGCCCTTAGTACTCATCTCTACAAGAAGGAATCCGATGATGGGACCTGTACAAGAGAATGATACGAGAGCAAGAGTAAATGCCATAAGGAATATGCTCAAGAGACCTGTCGTGTTGCTTGCCTTCTCGTCGACCTTGTTTACCCACGATGAGGGCAAAGTAAGCTCAAAGCCACCGAGGAACGAAGCTCCGAAGAGCACCAGCAACAGGCAGAAGAATATATTGAACACTGCATTTGTAGAGAGTGCATTGAGCGCACTTGCACCAAAGGCAAGCGTCACGATGAGTCCGAGCGCCAGATATATCACAACAATTGATACACCGTATGTGACAGCCTCGGTCAACGACTGGCGGCGGCTCTTTGTGCGTTTGAGGAAGAAGCTCACAGTCATAGGGATTATGGGCCATACACAAGGTGTAAGCAGCGCCACAAGACCGCCACCGAATCCCATAAGGAATATTACCCAGAGTGAGCGGTCGGTTGTCTCCTCGAAAGCCTTCAACTTGTCGACAACGGGAGTCCACAGCTGGGCGATATATGCCTCATCACCCTGAGCCTCGCTCTTTACCTCGGCAACAGGCTGCTCAGCAGCAACAGGCTGTGCAGGCTGCAAGGGAACGGCGTCACAAACGACCTTTTGCCCGGCAGGTTTCTGCTCTACAGTCTTCTTCTCGGCGGGTTTCTCGGCCTTCTCCTTCTTCACGACGGGAGCAGCGGGTGCAATATCAGCCTTTCCGCTCACGTTGAAGTCGTAGCTTGTAGGGGGAAGACAGTTCTCGTCGTTACAAGCACCATACTGCATATAGCCCTCGATGCTGAACTCCGAAGCTGTTATCTTGAATTTCTGTGTGAATGTAGCTCCAATCTCAAAATACTTGACCATCATCTCGAACATAGGGTCATACATCTCGACTGCACCAGCCGAAGGAGTGAATTTTCCTACGGGCTCGGCACCTGTAATCTGGTCGATGTTCAGTGTAGCAGAGGTGGGACCGCCCTCGGCGAGGTCGGTAGAGTACAAATGCCAGCCATTGTCTATCTCGGCTGTGAATGTAAGTGTAGCCTCGTCACCATTCACATTCAGAGAATGTTTCATCTGGACAGGATCCTGGAACTGTGCATACATCTGTGCTGTCACAAGCAGCATCAATAGTGTAAATAGTTTTTTCATTTTTATAGGTTTTATTATTATTTTCTCAATCGACTCCTTATGTTCACCTGCGGATACATCCTTCCGCATCAGAATTCCATCGGGTTCTTTCTTATTCTCCACTCCGAGGGGTACATATTGTTCGCCCTGTTGCCCACGTTCTTCACAAAGCCCAAAGGAACACCCTTGTATGTAAGCAAAAGAAGGCCTGTCGGTTCATCGGGAAAAGCAAGCGACTCACGGTGCAGATACCTCAATGCCTCCTCGCGCCCAACCTCGACACAGGGGAACTCCCCTTTATTGAGCGCAGTGCTCATTGCCAACGGGTGCAGGGGTATCATCTTGTTGCCTTTCATCTGCGCCAACGGCAGTGCTGCGTGCAGGACTTTGAGTTTGCTGCATAGTGCAACAATTGCATTCGTATGTCCTTTGGGGTGCGCCACTATATCCTCGCCACGCATAATATAATCGTATGCCGAGGGAGAGTCCACCCACTGTTCAACTGCAGCCTTTACCTTTGCCGTGCAGGACTGCACACGCTGTACCCGCGGCTGCGACAAAGGGGCATCGCCATACTTGCGCAACAAACTCAAGAAGAAGCCCTCGCCCCTTGTATATCCGGGAATAAAGCGATAGACAGGCTCGCTGCCACCTACAAGGTTACCCGTAATACCCCACTCTTCGCCGGTTGCTACAGGCAGCACCTCGGCACCAAGCTCGCCTGCAATCCAGGCAACACAATCCTCATCCTCCTCGCGGTTGAATGTACAGGTACTGTAGACAAGCAGGCCACCGGGACGCAACGCCTCCCAGATGTCGGAGAGGATTTTCTTCTGACGCTCGGCACACTGCCTTACATTTCCCACGCTCCACTGCTGCACGGCATACTCGTCCTTGCGGAACATACCCTCGCCCGAGCAGGGCGCATCGACCACAATAAGGTCGAAGAAATTACGGAAAGAGACAAAATCGGCCGGTTCATTTCTTGTAACCACAGCAGCAGGACTGCCCCACTTTATCACATTCTCGGCAAGCACCTGCGCACGCAAGGGCATAGGTTCATTAGCAACCAGCAACGAACCTTCGGGGAGTACCGACAACAGATGCGTTGTCTTTCCACCGGGAGCAGCACAAAGGTCGAGCGCACGTACAGGCGCATCAACATACTGCCTTACAGCCTGCTCAAGAAACATCGACGATGCTTCCTGGACATAATAGCACCCTGCGTGGAACAGCGGGTCACCAGTAAAGGACGGGCGAGTGTCGAGATACCCGGCATTCGTAGCCCAAGGAACAGGATTCGCAACGGCAGCATCGTTATACTTCGCCGCATTATAGCGTACACTGACAGAGGGAGCAACATCCAATGCCTCCCTGAAAATTCCGTAACGCTCCTTACCGAAGAGCGACTCGGTACGCTCTATAAAATCCTTGCAAAGTTCTATCATTCCTCGCCATACACCACGCAAACGCGCGCGTGTACTATAATTTTTGCGAAGTTACAAAAAAAATCCTGCAAATACCGCAAATACAAGCATTTTTATTGACAAAAAGGCAGCATATTATACAAAGTAGAACCTATTTCGACAATAATATTGACCAACAGAACAAAAAACACTCGTATATCTTGCATTTGGTACACTTTTGCACTACTTTTGCTGTAAAGCTAACAAAGATGAAACAATACCTGTCACTTTTAGAGAGAATACTAAACGAAGGTGCACGCAAGGACGACCGCACAGGTACCGGCACGCTGAGCGTATTCGGCCACCAGATGCGCTTTAACCTCGAAGAAGGCTTCCCCTGCCTTACAACAAAGAAGCTGCACCTCAAGTCAATAATACACGAGCTCCTGTGGTTCCTGAACGGAGACACCAACGTAAAATACCTGCAGGACAACGGAGTGAGAATTTGGAACGAATGGGCCGACGAGAACGGCGACTTGGGACACATATACGGCTATCAGTGGCGCTCGTGGCCCGACTACGACGGCGGGCACATCGACCAGATAAGCGAGGTTGTAGAGACAATAAAGAACAACCCGGACAGCCGACGCATAATCGTCAATGCCTGGAACGTTGCCGACATTAAGAATATGAACCTTCCTCCCTGCCACGCTATGTTCCAATTCTACGTCGCCGACGGCAAGCTTAGCCTTCAGCTATATCAGCGCAGCGCCGACTGCTTCCTGGGCGTTCCCTTCAACATCGCATCGTACGCACTTCTGTTGCAGATGATGGCACAGGTCACAGGACTGAAGGCCGGCGAGTTCATCCATACCCTTGGCGACGCGCACCTTTACGTCAACCACCTCGAACAGGCCAAGCTGCAGCTCACACGCGAGCCCTACGCCCTGCCACAGATGAGAATAAACCCCGACGTAAAGAACATCTTCGACTTCAAGTTCGAGGACTTCTCGCTCGAGAACTACACCGCACACCCCCACATAAAGGGTGTGGTTGCCGTATAACACCTTAAACAGCTACCGACAATGAAAATAGCACTCATAGCAGCCGTAGCACAGAATGGAGCCATAGGCAACAGGAACGAGCTGATATATTGGCTACCGAACGATCTGAAGCGCTTCAAGGC
>JAFYSC010000123.1 GCA_017546635.1 Bacteroidaceae bacterium
ATGCACCTTGTGGCTGACCCACAAGTGACACTGCAACAGCCTGGCTGTCGGCAACAGCCTTGCCCACCGGCATACCGCCAAGATTGTACACCGCAACATTGGTTCCTGCAACTACACCGCTGCATACAACAGCCTCTGTAGCCTTGTCATATTCTACGATGCAGCTGTTCACGCCAGCCTCATCTATGCCTGTCTCGGCACCATTTATAGTGCTCACGCGCAATGTATGCGTGAATGTCTGGTATGCAGGACAGTGGTACTGGCTCTCAGTGCCCGGTCCACAGCTTCCATTACCCAAACCGCGCTGCATATAGTCGAATGTAGCGTACACAACTGCATCCTTCTTCAAATCCCAGGGGTGGAGCTCGGGAGTAAGATACTGACGCTGGTCGTAGTGTGAGAGTGAGAATGAAACCTGTCCCTGTGTCTCAATCCTTATTGTATTGCCATTCTCGGGGTTCCACATTCTAAGGTCGCGCAATGCCATACGGTTACCGTGTGACTGCGGATGGGCATACATCTCGAACATATCATCAACGGTTGTAGTATAACGGCCAAGAAACGAACCTGTCTGACGGTCGATATAATTCTCCCACGGTCCCTTTGCGTAATACTCTACATTCTCGTAGCCTGCGGGGAACAGCATATCAATACCGATGCGGCGCAGACCCGTAGCCTGTGGACTGTACTGGAACTTCATATCAACCACACCGCTTGAATATACCGTATATGTAATTATATATGGGCATTTGTTTCGTTTCACATCTACCGTAATGTTGCAAGTCTTGCCATCACCCGAACGTGCACTGCTCACAGTTGCCGAATTGATGGTTGCCTCAGTGTCGCCAAAGTTATGCTGACCATAAGGGCTCTCGTTCTCAATCCAACGGATATTGCTGTATACAGGATACTTGCCCGGCTCTACAACCTGCACGCCATTGGCAATCCACTCGGTGATGAAGCCTTGAGCATCGACCTTGAAGCTGATTATGCTGTTCGATACTGAGACACCGTTGTTCTTCACTACAGCGAGAGGCTCATCGCCCTGGGCCACAGCTTGCAAAGTGCTGCGCTCCTGCAACACGAACTGCTCGCTTGCTATGGGGTAACCGGCCTCGCACCAATCCTCGTCCTCCTTGCTGATGAGCTCGGCGTTAAGGAGATACTCACCGCCCTGCTCCATTGCTGTAGCCAATGAGAGTGCCACCGAAGCTGTCGCACCCGGAGCTGCCGATGGAATTGCCACGGTATTTGTCTCTACCACCTCACCGTCGCAAAGCACTGTATAACGCAACGCGAAGTTGTCGAGGTTGGTGAAGTTATACTTGTTCTTTATCTTGAGTACACCGTTGCTGTATGTGAATGTAGCATACTGGTAAACCTTCTTCACCTCGGTGAGCTTAGAGGTCCACGCACGGTCGGCGGTTATGATACCGTTGTTGCAGAAGTTACCCTGATGAGGGCCGGGATAGTCGTAACCTGTAGTGAAGTGCGGGAAACCGTTCTTCTCGAGCACACCGTTCTTCACCGCCTGAGGGTCATAGATTGACTGGTCTACCCAGTCCCATATACAGCCACCGATACCGTAATTGCTGCCTTCGATTATATCCCAGTAGTCCTGCAGGTTACCTACTGCATTACCCATAGCGTGGGCATACTCGCAAAGGAAGAAGGGCTCACCGCCTATGCTGCTGTTGCAATGGTTGCGTGTGTAGGCAAGGTCGGGGTACATCTTAGAATCCATATCGGTATTCTTTGCCGAGTTCACATTGGAGTAACCCTCATAGTGTACGGGACGTGAGTCGAGAGCCTTGGTAGCCGAGTATGTAGCATCGAAGTTGACACCTGTACCCGACTCGTTGCCGAGTGACCAGAATACTACAGACGGGTGGTTGCGGTCGCGTATCACCATACGCACTGTACGGTCGACAAACTGCGCCTGCCACGTAGGATCGTTGGAGATGCTGTTGTCCTTCTTATCGTTCCAGCTCTTGTGGCACTCCACATCGGCCTCGTCCATCACATATAGTCCGTAGTAGTCGAACATCGCGTACATCTTTGCAGCGCGCGGATAGTGGCTTGCGCGGACAAGGTTCACATTGGCCTGCTTCATCAGTTCTACATCCTTGAGCATTGTGGCAACATCCATTGTACGGCCATAGAGCGGATGGCTGTCCTGTGTGTTCACTCCCTTGAAATAGACACGCTGTCCGTTGATGAGCACCACGCCTCCCTTTATCTCGATGGTGCGGAAGCCGTACTTTGTAGAGAATACCATCTCCTCGTTGCCGGCAGCGTCCTTCTGACGCACAATAACGGTATAGAGGTGGGGTGTCTCCGAAGTCCAGGGCAACAGGGACGCAAGAGCATCGAAAGCGACGTTCTTCTTCACACTCTTTACACCTGCAGCCAATTCCACTGCCTCGCTTCTTGTTGCAACAACCTCGCCGTCGGGGGCAACAAGCTCAACCTCGACAACCTTGCTTGCAGCTTCACCGCCGCGGTTGTCAATCTCGAGCGCCACATTCATACTGCCGCCGTTGAATGCAGAGTTCAGATTGCTTGTAATATAGTGGTCGCACACGAAGGTCTTTGGCGTAGCATAGAGATATACGTCGCGGTGCATTCCGCTCATATGGAACATATCCTGTCCCTCGAGGTACGATGCATCGCTCCAACGGAACACCTGTACACAGATATTGTTCTCACCGGTGCGCACAAAGGCGCTCAAGTCAAACTCGTGGTCGTTGTTTCCGCCTTGGGTGTAACCTACATACTCGCCGTTGACCCACACGAATGCGGCACTGTAAAGACCGTCGAAATGCAGGAACACGTTCTTTGCTTCCCAGCCTTCGGGCAAGGTGAATGCGCGGCGGTATGAGCCAACGGGATTATCTCCTACACCGTCGACCTTATTCTGGATATAAGGAGGATTGTTCAAGAAAGCATACTCCACATTCACATAGAGCGGGAGGTCGTAGCCCTTCATCTCCCAGCAAGAGGGAACATCAATGTTGTCCCACGCCGATACATCGGCATCGTTGCCCCAGAATTCCGCCTCACCGGGACGGGCCGAGGGTTCGGGAACGAAGTTGAACTTCCAGGTACCGTTGAGCGACAGGTAGTCGGCCTTTTCGGGAGTAAGCCAAGCCTTGTCGTAGTTCACGTCGGCCTTCATTGCATCGGTAGAGGCGTAAGGAATGAAAGTTGCACGTGCGGCCTCCTTGTTCTCCTCGTACACCTGCTGGTTCTCCCAATAGTCGCCCACAGGGCCTGCAGCCATAGTAAAGAAGAACTTGCTGTTGTCCCCGTCCTTGTCGGCAGAAGCAATGAGCCGTCCGCCACTCACCTTAAGATAGTACTTTGTTCTGTTATACGTACCGGTAAGATAGAAGTAACCGTCGCCTGCCTCCTCGAGGCTCACGTTCTGGTTCTCGTTCTCGCTCTCTGTCGTATATACAAGCGGTGTCCTGTCGGCCTGGAGATACATATCCATCGAGAGGTTACAGCTGTTGAATGTAAGGACAAAACCGGTCTTTCCGTTCGATATTCTCCAGGTTTGGGTATCGTCACCCTCAACGTAAGGCTTCATTTCAATGAGCGCCGCAAGTTTACCGTCTGCCGGTGCGGTCATTACACTCTTTGCAGCTACACTGCTTATGACATAGCTCTTGCCTGCATATACCTTGGCCTGTGAGAACTGCTTGCCCGTATTGTGGAAGAAGTAGAGAATATCCTCGGGGGCATATTCGGTGAGCATCATCGGGTATCCGTCGGCCGAGGCGGCAAGATACTGGTAAGGGTTCGATGAATTCGCCATACGGTTGTAACCGTCGCCCGGAGCCACAATCTTGAAACGCTGGTTGGGGTTCGCTGGCTCATAGTTCCACTGCACGGGATAACCGACACCGGGAGCCATATCGAGCGCCTTGCCCGATGTAGGGTTCACGAAGGAGAAGACGCCATCGGTCTCCGTGGGATACATAGCCCACTCCTGTCCGGCACTTGCATCATTGCCATCGGCAAAGACTATACGTGCATCATTGTTTACATTGTCGCCATTGGAGATGAATTTTCCGTTGGCGACATTCTCGATACGGTACACCGTAACTTGCTCTACCGTAGGTTCGAGTTCCTGGGCTACAAGGTGCTGCAATGGTAGAAGCATTGCAAGCACAGCCCAAAAGAGATGAGATGTTTTTTTCATATTGGTTTGTATTAAGAAGCTGTTTAAATTTCTAAAAAAAGTTTTTCTTATATTGGAAGCCGTTATTTCGTTGTTTTTTATGTTCAAAATTGCCTGTTTTCTTCTTTTTTCCGGTTACGTAGTCCACTACGCGCCCTCAAAAAATAATAAAACATTCTAATCTTGACCTATAAAAAACTTAACGATATAAATTTAAACAGCTTCTAATATTTCATATAACTGCAAAAATAAGACAAAATAATTAAAGCTGAAGAATAATTTGCTTTTTTCACATTGTTCGTCAATTTTTATCGACATAATATAAAATCCAAACAACTAAAAGACTATCTAAGAATGATTTTACCAATGTCCTTGCAATAGTTCATATCAAGATTGTCTACTATGGCAGCTTGCTTAATGGTTGTATTCGGCACAAAATTACCCCCTTTGACAAAACGCAGCCAGATGGGGCAATCGTAGATTGTCGGGATAACCTTCAAGCAACACCAAGAACCAAGATAGACGATCGGTTTACAACCGAACTCTTTTTCAAAAAGGCCTATGAGTTCTTTTAGTCTTCCATTAACGAAGTCAGTGTCACCGAAGCTGTTACCGTCTTGTTCCACATCGATAACAGGAATAAGATCAGACGGGACTTTGGAATAAACATCTTTGAAATTCTCAAACTGCGCCTCGGGTGTAACATCTGTTCTGAAATAGTGATAAAGCCCTACGTGCAATCCAGTCTCGCGTGCGCGCTGTGCGTGCTTATGGCACATTGGGTCGCGGAACGATTTTCCTTCAGTGGCCTTTATATAGCAGAATTTTATAGCTTCATTCTTCTTTATCTTCTCCCAATTAACCCTGTTATGATGAGACACGTCAATGCCATTATACTCAGGGACATACGAACTCAAGGCATAGAATAACATACCTATGAGTAGCAGCAGGAGGAAGGAAATCCTCAACAGAATACGTTTCATAATCTTTCAATTATAATTTTCTGAAAATATCATATCCACTACCCTCTTTCCTGTAATCGCTATGCACAACGATGCTCCGCTGCCTGAAGTCGGACACCCATTGCCTACCATTCCACATAGCTATATGCCCGAACCTGCGTCCACGCGTCGGCTGGAACACCACAATGTCCCCCACCTTCAAGTCGTCCTTATCCCCTACCTTCTCGAATCCAAGAATGGGAAGCAAGTATTTATATGTCCAGGCATCGCCCCATTTATAAACTGGTAATCCTCCGTGTATTATCGCCTTGCGCACATACATAGCACACAGCCCCACGGATTTCCTCTCGGCATTTTGCGTTGCATATTCGGCCGCCTTTTGGGGCTCCCAAGCACAGCTGCGTATATACACAAGGAAAGCTGCCGCTGCAACCATTAGCGACAGCATCCCTATAGTAATTCCCTTAATCAAATTTATGAAAATTTTCCGCATCATTCAATTTCATATAAATGAACTTATACTTGAATCCAAGCAGACAAAAATATCGTTGTACATAATTGACGTTGCGGATAACAGAATTCTATCATTCGCACCAGGCATTATACCCTATTCCACTTGCAAGGCCTTCGACAACATCGGAGCGATGATGAATGGAGTTGGCTTTATTGAACGTGGCAACATCCGTCTCCCCGATGTAATAGTTGTATAGAGTTGGTGGGGTTGTAAAGTATATCAGAATGGATATATAATAGTAGAAATTTAAATAGTCTTATAGACCTACCTGTTCTGTGGCCCGCGCGGTGTCGGGCTAAAGGCAATGTATCTCTTTTTAATAACACCACACATTTCTTACCGCTAGATACAAATAAAAAACTGCCGCCGCCCTTGCAACCTTACTATAAATAAGCAAGTTGAAAGGCAGCAGCAAAATATTTCGTGTAACGCTGTTATATCAGCTTGGTGTTACTTCTCGGGATTGGTTTTCTTCTCTTTCTTCTGAAGATACTCCTCGGGCATAAACACCTCATCGGCTTTGCGTACGCCCATAAAATGGGGTGACATAATCTCTATTCCAGCCTCGTTGAAGAGATTCTGGATATTCTGGTGGAGCTCGGAGTATATGAGAGCCATCTTCTCGGGATGGCGGGTATATGCATTTATCTGGTACACCACATACCAATCATCGAGCTTTGTCTGCAGCACAAAGGGACGCGGCTCGGCCTCGATATGCGGTGTATCGAGAGCGGCCTGTATCAACAGCTGATGTACCTGTTCCCAAGGAACCTCGTAACCGAAAGTCACATCGCTATGGATAATAAGTCCGTACTCCTTTGCCGAGGAACTGTAGTTGGTGGTGAGCGAAGACATAACGAATGAGTTGGGTACGGTGACTATCTCGTTCTTGGGAGTCTTCACGCGGGTAACGAGAGGAGTCTTTTCGATGATGTCGCCCATAGTGTCATTGAGCTTTATGCGGTCTCCCACGCGGAAGGGACGCATAAAGGTAATGACAAGTCCTGCCATAAGGTTGGCAATAAGAGTGCTCGAGCCCAAAGAGATTATAAGACCCACGAACACCGATATACCCTGGAAGACACCCGAGTCGGAGCCTGGAAGGTAATTATATATCATAGCAACCATAAAGGTGTAGAGCAGGAAGCGCACTATATTGAACGTAGGCATAGCCCATTCGGGGAAGAAATTCTTGAGTTTGAGATTACCGTTCTCTATCTCAAGTGCGACATAGCGTGCCAGGCGGACAAGTGACTTTGTAGCATACCAAATAACAAAAATGCTGATGAGATTGGGTATAAAGCCAACAACCCCTAATGCAATCTTCTTTATTGGTATAAGGAAATAGCCGAGAAGCTGCAGCGCAAATCCTTTGGTGCTGGGAAAAATACTGAAAATGATGGGCAGGGAAATGAGCAACTGCAAGATAATGACAAGATACTTTACAATCCTGTTCGCCACCAACAGGAGTGCAACCTGCTTCTCGGTATTCAGTATTTCGTACGACTGTATCCTTATGGCCTTGAGCGTTGTATCCTTGAGACCAAGAATTTTTTTCTCTATCCTGGCAAATCCCCAACAAGTAAAACGGTAGAGCAGATACTGTGCAACAAGCACAAGCAGACAATAAAGCACATTCTGCACCATACGCCAGATGCCGTACTGTCTGTTCATCTGCCTGAACTTATCTACCACTATCTGCTTGCGGTTGGCAGCAAGGGAGTCGCGGCTGACACCATCCCACATAGCATCGGCATCGGTAAAGGAGACAAGCACTTCGGTATCATACATTATATCGGAGAAAATATCCGTTTTCTCTATATATACACGGTTAGGATCGAGATTTATTCTCTTTCCGATGAGTTCAATGAGTTCGCCCGTTTCCTGAGCACGCTGCAATGCCGACTGTCCACCCTTCTTTGTATAAAGATAAAAAAGCGTATCGCCATCGGCCATTACCGGCGAACCTTTGGTAGTCCGTCGGAGCGAATCGATATGCATCCGTTGCTTACGCAGCTTTATGGAGTCGCTTGCCAAGATATTGAGCTTGTATTGCTCGAACTCCATCCTAAGGTTCGCTTCGCTGAGTTTGGCCTCTTCGAGCGACTGTTGCAGCTGCAACACAAGCAAGGAATCGCGGTTGACTGTTTCCGATTCAAGATTGGCGCTGTCGGCAACTATAGCTGTATCGTTCTCTATATGAAAAATACCACGGATAGCATCACCAATCTGCGCCTTTATGCCTATGCTGCAGAATACACAAAGGCAAAGGATAAATACTCTTATCAATCTCATTCGACAATATTAAGTTAATATAGAACACCCGGTACAAATGAAGTGTATGCAACACTTATGAGTACATCTGTCTGTCAATGTTGCAAAATTATCAAAAATCGGATATACTTCGATGTTTATCATATATTTTTTATCGGCGCTCACAACAAGCACTGTAGGCGGCGAAATGCAATTCTATGACTACGAGACAGCAAATGACAGGAACTGCCACTTGTACAAGGTAGGCCTTGCAATACCCGATTGCGATGGAGATTACAAGGATTTCACAGAAAAGATAATAAGGCACGAAATGATGTTCAGGGAAAAAGTGCACTGTTATTGCCCATAATTTACCCCAAAAGCCAGTAACGGTTTTTGGGGTAAATAGTATTCGGGACATCAAAGCAACCATAGAGGACTGTACAATACCTGTTTACACTTAATTGCGTATTGTCCCATATTAGAAACGGAAGTATCTACTCCTTTTTGTCGAGATAGTAGAGGTCGCCCGAAAGAATCTGCTCCATACGCATAATCACTTCGTCAATCTCCATATCAAGTGACACTGCACGTCCCTCGGGCTCAACAAGAACAATCCTCGGAGTCTTTTCCACGCCAAAGAGCTTGGCAACAGGAGAAGCAGTACCCTTACAGTCCGAAGCGTGCAGCCAGCCTTCGAGGTTCACACCCTTGCTGTTTATAGCATCGTTCCACACAGCCGCATCGTCCACAAGCGCAAAGCTTATGATTACAAACTGTTCGGGAGTATCTTTCAACATCTTATGAAGATACTGCAGCTCGGCAAGCATATCGGCCGATTTCTTGCAGTCGGCAGCCCAGAAGTTCAGCACCACATATTTTCCGCGATAATCGCTCAAATGCTTTGTCTCGCCGCTCTGTAGGGGCAGGGCAACATCGGGAACCTCGTTACCCACCTTCATATTGCCTGCAAGCATCTTGTTGCGCAGTGAGAGGTAATAGGGGTGAGTGTGCAACAGTGTAGAGATTGCGTTTGTTATCTGCTCGGCATACACGGGGGTGAGCTTGTCGAGCAGCGAGCGCTCCACCTCGAGCGGAGTCATTGCAGAGGTATTGTGCTCTATGAAGAAGCGCAGCATAAGCCCATATGTCTTCACAGCCTCCTTGGCCTCCAATCGCTTTACAGCAGCCCTTCCCTCGACAGTCTCCAACCACTGCGCGCCATTGTTCTCCCGGAGCGCTGCAAACTGTCTCTCGAGCTCGTTTTTTCGGCTGTCCATCAGCGCCTTGTACTCCAAGTATGTATCGTTGGTGGGAGTACCGCCCACACAGCTCTCCTGCGGACGTGCTGCCGATGCTGTAGTTACGGTAACCACTCCCGGCTCCACAAAGAGCTCTATCGCACCGTCGCCGTTGAATCCTGTTATACGGTACAGCAGTGCAGGTTCTCCTTGTGCAAGGGTATATTCCAGCGTGTACTTACCTTTTTTCACTTTAGCCTCGGCAACCACAGTGCCCTGCCCTGCCTCGCCGCAGCTCACAAGCTGCACCTTCTTCACAATCTTGCCGTCGCTCATACGGGTGTCGGCGATACTGCCATTAATGGTACATTTCTCCTGTGCGACAGCTGCAATACACACAACTGCAAATATTATTGCCGATAATAATCTGTTCAGCATACCTGTATATATTTTATTTGTTTCCACCATCTACTATGCTCTTCAATCTCTTTACCATCTCCTCGCCCCTCAGGTTGAACTGCACGACATTGCCCTCGGGGTCGATGAGCGCAGTGAAGGGAACACCCTTCACGCTGAAGAGCTTCACTCCATCGCTGCTCCACCCTTTGAGCGTGGAGATATGTATCCAATTGCTGTGAGTGAGTCCGTTCTTCTCGATACAATTTATCCAGTCGTTCATCTTGTTGTCTATCGAGTAGCTGAGCACCACAAGATTATCGCTGTTCTCGGAGTATGCGAGCGCCTCCTTGAGATAGGGTATCTCGCGGCGGCAAGGCGCACACCAGCTTGCCCAAAAGTCTATGAATACATATTTTCCTCTAAGGTCGGAGAGTGAGACAGTGCGTCCATCGGGTGTACTACCGCTAATGTCGGGAGCCTCGGCGCCAATCTTCAGGTTGGCAGCACGCACATCGTTCACAAGTTCCTTGTACATA
Organism: Bacteroidaceae bacterium; assembly: GCA_017546635.1. Taxonomy (GTDB): domain Bacteria; phylum Bacteroidota; class Bacteroidia; order Bacteroidales; family Bacteroidaceae; genus HGM04593. The sequence continues at coordinate 10,092 of JAFYSC010000123.1, forward strand.
GGCTGCACGTGCAGTTCCTGCGGCAGGGCATCGAGGAAGTCCTTTACAACATCGGTTGTAAAGGTGGGCACAATGGCATATTTGATTATAAATAGCACAACGGGCGACTCGATATTCTCGTACACAAAATCCATTATCGACACCTTGAAATGCAGGTTGTTCACATAGAATGTGGGCGAAGTAAATTCAAGTTCGGCAGCCTGGTCGCCCCTTATCCCGTCGGGGATACTCTGCTGCGCAAGTTTCATTCGCTCCTTGCTCTCCTTGATACAGTTGTTGTTGCGGTCGATATATGCCTGATAGACATCATTACTGGGAGTACCGCTTATCCTTGCTCCAACGGGATACGCAGCATCGAAAGGACCTACCTTAATCTCGCCCTCTTCGAGAAACACCTGTATTGCACCATTGTCGAATCCCGTAATATTACACAGCTCAAGAAGTTCGGGTGCCGTACCTTCGAGCACAAAGCGGTTGTTTTCCACGGGCGCAGTAGCAATCACCACCGGCTCACCGTCTACTGTGCGCTCGAGCTTTACCTCCTTCACAATCTCGTCGCTGTAACACATTGCAGGGCTGCTCATCTCGCCTCTGATGACGAATTTCCTCTCCTGCGCTGTTGCCAATGTCGCTATTGCCAACAATGTAAATAGAACTATCTTTTTCATTTCCTTCATTTATATGCTTGTCCTTTACTGTAGATTCTCCTGCAAGAAACTCTTCAGCTGCTCGCCGCGCAGCCCCGTTGCTATAATATTATTATCCTCGTCGAGAATAAAGAGTGCGGGCACTCCCTTGACATTATAGAGACGTATAACCTCGCAGTTCCACCCTTGCAACGACGATATATTCACCCACTCCAAGCCGTCTTTTTCGATGGCCTTGGTCCAGGCAGCCTTGTTCGTATCGAGCGATACACCGATAATGACAAGTCCCTTATCCTTGAACTCGTCGTAAAGAGCCTTGAGCGCAGGGTTGTTCAGGCGGCAAGGTCCGCACCAGCTTGCCCAGAAATCTATGATTTTTATTTTACCTTTCACGGCGCTCATTGTAATCTCGTTGCCGTCCTTGTCGGGCAGTGTAAAATCGGGAGCTTTTGCTCCTCCCGCCACCTTAGACAAACGGGCAATGCGCTCCTTGATTATACGTCCGTACTGCGAGTTCCTTGCACCCTCGCCCAACGACGCATACATACTCTTTGTCTCCTTGAGAGCCGCATCGCGCATCACAATGTTCGAATAGATGGTATAGGCCGATATTACATTATCGTTGCTGGCAAGGAACACGTTTGTAAGCTCCCTCAGATAATCCTTCTCGCGTTTGAGAGTATCGTTCACAAGGCTTGCGCTGCGGAACTTCTTGTTCGAACGGTAGGCATCGTAGGCCACCTGCAGCTCGTCAATCACGGCACGCAACGAGTCGGACATTCTCAGGTGGGCTGTGTAGGCGTTGTTCAGATTGCCGCCGTTAATGTAAAAGTCCGGTCCATCGCACAAATATGCCTTATAAGATGCTCCAGGCTCGGCTATCAGCATAAAACCACCCGAATAGCCCTCTACAATGAGCTGCACCACCGTAGGTTCACATGCAGCTGCCTTGAGTGTGAATTTTCCTTTCTTGAAGTCGCAACAGCCCAAAGTATCGGTTTTCTCCTCCGACGTGCGCGCAAGCAGATGCAAACGGCCTTTTTTTATACCCTCAATCTCTCCTTTGATTATAATATTGCTCTCTTGTGCAATTGCCGCTGTCACGCAATACGCAACGAGCAGCGCAAATAAGATTACCCTTTTCATTGTTCTCTGTCGTTAGTAAACCATCTTGTAAATATACTCGTTCACAAACTGAATGTCCTTAATCTCGCCCCACAGATTGCCGTCGTTGTCCCTGTCGTAGAAGAGCGGCGCATAGTCGGTATCCACGTCGGCTGCTGTTGTGAGCTTTATCTCGCCTACAGCTCCGTTCTTGCCATTCGACATTACAATGTTCATATAGAGTCCAAGGTCGACGCTGAACGAGCTGCTCTCCTCGGTACGGAACTTTATGCCTGTAACGTCGTATCCCTGCGGAGCTTCGTAGACAACATATTTGTCGCCGTTCGACACATTGTATCGGTAGACAGTACCGCCCTCGGCAAAGAAGAGGTTGTTGGTGGTGAACCAGGAGTTGTATGTTATTGTAGAGGGGTCTGTGGGATTGAATCCGCTTAGCCTCTTCTCGCCTATTATCGCATAGGCCGAGAGTGCCTCCTCCTGCTCACCGCCTGCGCTACGGGTGGCCTTTATCTTGCTTCCGTCGCCAATATTGAGCATCTGCAGTTCATAGCGGTAATAATCGCCGCTCGCCTCGTCCCTGAATATGAAATAGACATTCTGCTGTTCATAGTTGTCGCGATAGTTTATATATCCCGTCACCGCAGTCATCTCGGCCGGAGATTTCTGCAGTCCCTGGAATTTCACGTTCGCGTCGAGCAGAGGACTCATTGATATGTAGCCAGGCTTAATGGAGCTTGCCTCGTCTACCGCAAAGCCCGCATCGCTCTTCGACGAATAGAGGAAACGTCCGTTCCTTGCGTCCCACAGCAGGAAGCGGTTGTGCGTGATTGCAGCAGCGGTAATCTCATAATCGTCCTGATGCAGTGCATCACTGTTCTGCTCGCAGCCATAGCCGGGTTTATATAGCGCGTGCACATAGTTGCCCACATATACCTCGCCATTCTCCGAGAGTACCACCTTGTACATAGTGTAGTTCGAGGGGTCGCCCGTCTGTACGGTTCTCCTGTAAGAGAAATTCTCACTCTCGGGATTGAATATCTGCTGCGCGGTATATTTCACCTTCATTCCGTAAGGATTATATGCCCTTGTCTCGCCGTTGCTGCTGTAGACGGTGAGAGTGTTCGTCTCGCCGATGTTCGTGAGGTTATCGGGAATATTCATAAAGGTGGTGTATCCGAAGCCTGCCGCATTACCGTAGTGGTTGTTGTCCTTTGTCACCGACTTTACATCGGTGTAGATTTTTGTCTCGTTGCCAATGACCTCAATGTTGCCCACCTTGCGCTTGCCCTCCTCGCCGTGCAGCACAAAAAGGCTGTTCTTGAAGACTGGGCGTGTGTTTATCTTGAATGCCGAATAGTGCGAGAGGTCGGTGCTCTTGTCGTATATCTGCAGGAAAATGTCGTATGACATTGCCGTTCCCACAGGCAGGTCGAACTCCAGGAAACCTTTGGTATGTATCGTGTCCCTCACACTCTTGCCGCTCTCGTCGCTGTAGGTGCGGCACCAGTAGAACTCAAGGTTGTCGAGGTCCTTTGCAATGGTCTGCTCCACTGCAGCCTCAACACGGCGTGTCCTGCTCTCCTCCTCGAGTGCCTGCTGTACCTCGATGACATTGCCGCTTGCAGTCATCACCACAGAGGGCGAGAATGTAACAGAGAGTATCTCGTTCATCGAATCCAGCGTATAGTCGTAGTTGCCCTTGTCCTCGTAGCAGGCTGTGAACAGGGTTGCAAATAACAGAAGTGATGCTATCTTTTTCATATTGCTGTCTTTTACTTTTTCATTTGTGGATTAATCGAGCTCAACATCGGGAATGTCGAAACGGCGCGATGCGGGACGCTTGTCGTTGGCAGCCTTTATCACGCGGTAGCACTCCTTGAGGCGCTCCTCGCCCGATAGTCCATTCTTTCCGAGCTTAGAGCCGTCCCAGCAGAATGTGCCGTTAGCACTGTCGTATGCAAATGGTAGGATTGATGCTGCGATGAAATTCTCCTCACCGTCCTCCTTTGACATTGTCTTGAGCATAAACTGATACTTGTCGTCGCTGTACTCTCCGAAGTATTTCTTTGCAATCGCGGCTGTTCCAAGAGAATTGGGGTCCTCCCACCAGAAAGGTATCCTCACTGTGTAGTTGACATTGTTCCTTATCACTACCCAGAAGAGGTTCTTGTACTCGGAGATTGGATAGCCCATCATTGCGTAGCTGTAATACTCGTTGAGCATTGTAAACACGTCGTTCTTGTGGAAGTTGTCGGCCTCTTCCTGCATCTTGGCAATACCCTCCTCGCTCGCGAACAGGGCTGCCACATTCCTTGTGTCGGAACCTCCGAGCATAGTAGTTATACGGCAGAACTTGTTTGCACGGAACACTCCCAAATATGGCTCATACCCGCTCCAGAAATAGGGCTCAGTATAAGAGGGATAATCGGTCTCGGCAAGTATGGGCAGGTCAACCTCTATCGGCTCTACGGGAGCTGTTGCCAGCAGGGCATTCACCGCGCTCACATTAAGGCTGACTATCGAGTCGAATATGTGCAAAGCCGAGCCTTCGTCATACAGGTTCGAGTAGAAATGGTTGTTGCCCGTATGCTCGGCAAGGAAGATATGCTTCTCCTTGCTCCAGGTGCCAAGATATGTATCCACGTGGCTGTACCACACTGCGGGTTTCTCGTAGCTCTCTGTAACATACAGGTTTATCTCGTTCTTGCCGTTTATACCGGTACCAATATCACCGCTTCCGTCAAGATAGATGCACACGGCATAGGTAACCTCCTCAACCTGGGGACGCTTTACCTTTACTGCAATCTCCTTTTCATATTCCCTGTTGGCAAATACAACCTCGTCTATTGTAACATCGGCAAGTTCGTATCCCTCGACCTCCTTTGTCTTTACCGCAAGCGTGCGCTCCTTGTCCATAAGATAGCCCAGCAGCTTTACATTCAATGTTACGGTGACGGTGTCGGGAGCACCCACTATGTGCTCGCTGAAATTAAGCACCTTCTCAAAGTCGGCAGCATATTCGTAGTCGAAATATGCTCCGTTTGCATTCTTGTCGAAAAAGTCGGGCTCTACACGCTCGCAGGCAGCAAAGGTCAATGCAACCGCAAAAGCCCCTATTATATGAAGAATATTCCTTTTCATAAAATATAATGTATCGTGTTTGAACATTTATTGGCAACAATCTATCAATAGACGGGTTCACTGTCATTGCCGTCCGCCTCCTCGGTCCAGCCAAACTCCACCTCGGCGTCGGGCAACGGGAATACGAAATTCTCTTCTACAAGCGTCACATCGGGACAGTGTGTCAACGTGCCCGTCACACCGTGACTCTTCAGGAACCAGAAGTACTGTCCCTCGGCATAGAACTCCTTGCGGTACTCCTTGTTGAGTGCTGTCACGCGCTGCTCCTCGGTATTGCAAAGAACATCTTTCGATTTTGAGATACCCCTCTTGTTGCGCACGGTGTTTATGTATCGGGCAGCCTCACTGCTGTCGTCTGCTGCCTCGCAGGCAATGTAATACATCTCGGGCAGACGTATGAGAGGGATAATGCCATTGTCGTTGTCGATATATTTCAACGTCATTGCATACTGCAGCTCATTGTTACGGTGGAAGGCTGTGCCTTTGGCACGCATATCCTCGCTCTCGCTGCCCACCGACTCGTATATTGCATTGAGGGTAGAGATATTGAGATAATACTTTGTGTTTATCTTCTCTCCAATGGCAAAATAGTCGGAGAGATTATCCTTTAGCTCATACATATTGAGTCCGCAGATAACCTCTTTGGAGAGTATCGGGTCGTTGTCGTTACCGCTCTCCAGTGTCAGTCCGCATTCGTCTATCACCATATTGGCATACAGCGCGGCATTCTCCCTGTCGCCGGCATAGCTGTAGACACGTGCCAGGAGGGCATTTATCGCGTGGTAGTTGAAACGCATATAACGTGCCCCCGTATCGTTGCGCAAGTCGAGCTCCTTCTCGTAATCCATATACTCCCTTGCCTCCAGGAGGTCGGCAATAATCCGGCCTACAA
>JAFYSC010000124.1 GCA_017546635.1 Bacteroidaceae bacterium
ATAAAAATCGGGTGCTTTTTTCTTTTTCCGGGTGGCTTTTTCGGAAAAAATCGTAAAAATCGGGTGCTTTTTCTGAAAAGTGACGTTTAGGCTGCGTGTACGATAAATTTTTTTTTGCTTTTATGTATATCTTTCTTTGTTGTGTGAATGTAAATAAAATTCAAAACAAGTGCGGGGTGATTGCTCCTTCTTCCGGTGAAGCGCTTTTTCTGTTTGCTTTGGAAAACAGCCGGGCAGGGCAGTGCAATTGTGCTTTTCAATTTGTTATATTATCAAAAAACTGCTTGTTGATGGAAATAAAGCAGTTTAATTGTTTATTAAAATTTGCAGGAATCATTATCTTTGCAACTTTCGAGGATTTTCAATCCTTGCAAAAATTGACAAAAATAATATGTTATAAACTACATATCACGATGGAGAACAATCCGTTTCTGAAACAATACGATACGCCGTTCGAGGCAATCCCTTTCGACAAGATAGAACTGTCGCACATACTCCCTGCGATAAAGCACGGTATTGCAGTCGAACAGAGCGAGATTGACGCCATTGTTGCCAATGGCGATGCACCTACATTCGAGAATACCATTGAGGCGCTTGAACGCACCGGCGAGATTATCTCCAAGGTTACAAGCGTGCTCAGCATCTATATGAACGCCCGTTGCGACGACGAACTGCAGACTCTTTCCGAGGAGGCCTATTCGTTGCTTACCGAGCACAGAAACAATATTAACCTCAATGAGGGACTTTTTGCCAGAATAAAGGCAGTGTATAATTCGCCTGGCACAACACTCAGCGGTGAACAGCAGCGTTTGCTTTCTATCGTCTACAACGGCTTTGTAAGGGCCGGTGCCGACCTCAGTGCCGCTGACAAGGAGAAGTATCGCGAACTGACGCTGCGTCTCAGCAAGCTTGAACTCAAGTTCCAGGAGAACACCCTGAAAGAGACCGATGCTTTCACACTGCTTGTTACCGACAAAGAGCAGCTATCGGGGCTTCCTGAGTGGCTTGTCGAGTCGGCAGCGCTTGCAGCCCGCGAGGCTGGCAAGGAAGGATGGCTCTTTACGCTGCATCGTCCCAGCTACGTGCCTTTCCTCACTTTCAGCACCTGTCGCGACCTGCGTCGCACTCTTTATATGGCATACAGCTCGTTGGGTGCCAAGGGCGACGAGTATGACAATCGTGCGCTTGTTGTTCAGATTGTCAACGCACGTCTCGAACTTGCCCGTCTGTTGGGCTACAACACCTACTCCGAGTACATAACCTCGGAGCGTATGGCCCAGAATACCGATGCCGTATTCTCGCTTTTGGGCCGCCTTTCGTGGTCCTATCTGCCCACTGCACGCCGCGAGGTAGATGAAATAAGGGAGCTTGCACGTGAAATCGAGGGCAATGAGTTCGAAATGATGCCCTGGGACTTTTTCTATTATTCCGAAAAACTGAAACAGAAAAAGCACTCGTTCAGCGACGAAATGTTACGTCCCTACCTGCCGTTGGAGCAGGTGTTGCACGGAGTTGCCAATCTTGCCACACGTCTCTATGGAATAACCTTCCGCCGTAATACCGAAATACCAGTATATCATCCCGATGTAAGGGTGTTCGAGGTCTATGACTACGATGGTCGTTTCCTGTCGTTGCTCTATTGCGACTTCTTCCCCCGCAAAGGCAAACGCTCGGGAGCGTGGATGGATTCCATCAAGGGGCAGTATAAGGACAAGAATGGCATCGACCATCGTCCGCACGTCACTCTCACCACCAACGTAACAAAGCCTACGGCCGACAAGCCTGCAATGCTCACCATTGACGAGGTGAACACAATGCTCCACGAGTTCGGGCACTGTCTGCACGGCATCTTCTCCGACGTTACCTACCAGAGCCTGTGCAGCCCCGATGTACTGTGGGACTTTGTGGAACTTCCCTCGCAGATAATGGAGAACTTCACCACTCAAGAGGAGTTTCTCAATAATTTTGCTTTCCACTACGAGACAGGCGAGACAATTCCTGCCGAGATGTTGCAGAAAGTGAACGACGCACGCAACTTCAAGGTCGGTTACAACTGCATACGCCAAGTAAGTCTCGGACTTATCGACCAGGCTTGGCACAACATTTCGAAGCCATTCGACGGCGAGGTGCTTGCCTATGAGCATAGTGTCACCGAGTCGCTTTCGTTGCTGCCCAACATTGCCGGAACGGGAATAACCACACAGTTCAGCCATATAATGACAGGTGGATACTCGGCAGGATACTACAGTTACAAGTGGGCCGAAATGCTCGACGCAGACGCATTTGCTCTTTTCAAGGAGAATGGAGTCTTCTCTACCAAGGTTGCCCAGTCGTTCCGTGACAATATACTTGCCCGTGGCAACAGTGAACACCCCAAAGTACTTTACAAACGTTTCCGTGGTAGCGACCCGCAGCTCGATGCAATGCTCGCCCGTGACGGAATAGAGACAATATGCCCGCACCTATGAGAACCTTGAAGATACTCTCATTGCTAATGCTTGCTGCCATCGTCGGTTCGTGTGACACGGGCGACGACATTGGCGATATATTCCTCGACCATCCGTGGACACTCTCCTTCTTCAAGGAGGGCGCCAAGATAACATCGCCCAAGCAGGGTGCCACATATAAAATGACCTTTTACGACAACACATTTGTGCTGACCACTGCCGGTGGAGTGGATATCACCGGAAACTGGGTGGCCGACAACAAAGAACGTACCTTCAGATGTTCGCAGGTGAGAGTCTCAAATGGCTCCATCGCCCGCGACAGCATTGCTATGAAAGCCGAGTATATACTGAAAAATGCCCGATACTACGAAGGCGATGCCAACTGGTTGCAAATACAGATACAGAAAAATACATATATGCAATTTCATAACAAATAGATTATGAACGAAAAAGAAAACAAACAGCTTGAGCTTGACCTCAGATACATACGTATGGCCAAAATATGGGCCGAAAATTCATACTGCAAACGCCGACAGGTGGGAGCTATCGTGGTTAAGGACAAAATGATAATATCTGACGGATATAATGGCACCCCTTCAGGGTTCGAGAATATCTGTGAGGACGATAACGGCCTCACAAAACCCTATGTGCTGCACGCCGAGGCTAATGCAATAACAAAAATTGCCCGTTCGGGTAACAATAGCGATGGAGCCACCCTCTACGTCACCTCCTCGCCCTGCATTGAGTGCGCCAAGCTCATCATACAGGCGGGAATAAAACGAGTGGTATATTCCGAGGCTTATCGTCTCAACGACGGCATCGAGCTGTTGCAACGTGCAGGCATCGAGGTGGTGCTTGCTCAAGATGTCCAACCTTAAACAGACAATATTATAGCATTTGGCTTATAGAATTATACGATTATGAGAAAATATCAGGTTACATTATATACATTAGCCGTACTTTTCGGAGTGCTTGTGGGTGTGTACATCACCAAGAGCAGGAGCATAGAAAATGCTTTCTACAGCACGAACAAGGTGGATGAACTGATGAATCTTGTACACGACAATTATGTCGATTCGCTCAGTATGGAGGATATCATCGAGCAGACGATGCCCAAGATACTCACCGAGCTCGACCCGCACAGCACATACATCCCTGCTAAGGATGTCGAGGAGACAACTGCCGACCTCAAGAGCAGTTTCAGTGGAATAGGCATCAGGTTCATAATACAGGACGATACAATACACATCAACGAAGTGGTGCGCAAAGGCCCTTCTGAAAAAGTGGGACTGCTGCCCGGCGACCGCATCGTTACCATTGACGACAGCCTTTTCGTGGGCAAAGTATGTACCAATGACGAGGCAATGAAACGTCTTAAAGGTCCCAAGGGTACCGAAGTGAAGCTTGGCATCAAACGCTATGGCGAAAAGGAGTTGCTCGACTTTCTTATAATACGTGACGATATTCCTCTGCAGAGTATCGAGGCCGCCTATCTCATCGACGGCAAATGGGGGTATATACAGGTCGACCGTTTCGCCGAGAATACATTTGCCGAGTTTATGCTTGCTCTTGCAAAATTCCGTTTCAGAGGTTGCGAAGGCATCATCATTGACCTTCGTGGCAACGGTGGCGGCTGGATGGGTATTGCCCTGCAGATGGCCAATGAGTTTCTGCAAAAAGGAGATATAATTGTCTACACCGAAGGAGAACATCATCCTAAAGTAATTGAATATGCCAATGGCGGTGGCAATTTCCTTGAAACACCTCTGGTGGTGCTCACCGACGAAACATCAGCGTCAGCAAGCGAGATTATTGCCGGAACCATTCAGGACAACGACCGTGGCACCATCATCGGTCGCCGCACATTCGGCAAGGGATTGGTGCAGCAACCATTTGAGTTTGTTGACGGTTCACTTGTGCGCCTCACAATTGCAAGATACTACACTCCTTCGGGACGCTGCATACAGAAACCCTATGACAAGGGCGATGACAAAGAGTACGAAATGGATATTGTAAAGCGTTACGAACGTGGAGAGTTCTTCTCTCAGGACAGTATACATCAGAACGACTCGCTGGTCTTCAAGACTCGTCTGGGACGCACTGTGTATGGCGGTGGAGGCATAATGCCCGACATATTTGTCTCTTCGGATACCACCGACGTTACTTCCTATTTCAACCAGGCTGTGTCGCGTCGTCTTATACCCCAATTCTGTCTGCGTTACAGCGACGCCCATCGCAAAGAATTGTCGGTATATACAACGTGGGACGCAATGCTTGAGCATCTGCAGACTCAGCCGCTGCTTGACGAATTTGTGGCCTATGCCGACAAGAAAGGTCTCAAGCGTCGCTATAACCACATAATGAAATCGCGCAAACTCATCGAACGCTCGATATACGCCAATATCATTTACGACATTCTTGGTATGCTCGAGCACGTCAAGTATATCAACACATTCGACGTTACAGTGCTCAAGGCAATAGAGGTGCTCGAGTCGGGCAAGGCTTTCCCGACGATGCCCGTTGCTGCTCAGGAGGATACAATGGCCAACGATTCAATCCTGAGTTTTGTATGATGAACCTTGCTTACCGTCTCCAGGGCAAGGAGGGTTTGCAGTGCAATATATTTGCTTTGCGCCCTTCTACTCAGTTGATGATTTTCGATGTTAAAAAGATGCTTTATGCCTATCGCATTGCAAATATCATCAGCGAAGAGTTCGACAATGGCAAGGGCGTGGAAGAGGATGATGTCAAGGACTTTGCTTCCACCAATTTTGGATATTTGGAGAATAAATAAGTTCTTTTCAGACAATCATATACATAAAAAGCATACAGTGACTGTATGCTTTTTGTTTTTGCTTATATCTATCCGAATATACGTGTGAACTCCTGTTCGAAATTCGGGGTGAGCACCTCCTTGCCTATGGTGTCACGCACCTCGTCCATACTCCAGAAACGTCCGCCGTCGAGCTCGTCGCTAGGGTTAATAGCCCCGTCGTATGTGGCACGGAATACATATACAAGCTCTTTCTCGCGCTCGCTTTCAAAGACGTATCGTTGAAGAAACTGTGGCTGGAAATCGGTTACTCCCAACTCCTCGCGCACTTCGCGCACAAGAGCCTCTTCAATTGCTTCGCCGTAATCAATATGGCCACCTACGGCTGTGTCCCATTTGCCCGGCTGGATATCTTTCCACAAAGGTCGTTGCTGCAGGTAAATGCGCCCCTCGGAGTCGAACAGATGAAGATGCACCACCGGATGCAGCAGTTTGCTGCCGTCGTGACATTCGCCACGCGTAGCGCTACCCGTAACATTGCCCTGTTCGTCGACAATGGGGAAAATTTCTTTGTTGTTGTCTTTTTTCATACTGCAAAGATAATGCAAGCAAATGAAAAACAGATTGCCCCGGGTGTGAAAAACACCACGGGGCAATACTTACATAACATCTATATAGTTTGTTGACTACAAACTCTCGCCAAAGTCCTTGCGGAATTTCTCGGCCAACTGCTCCTGCCAGAAGCCTTTCTCTTTAAGACGGCCCGAGAAGAAGCGGAGCACTGTGGGCTCTTCAACCCATTCGAGTCCGCCGATAAGTGAGCGGTTGTCCCAAAGCCATTTTACACGGTCGGCAACATACTTCAACTGTGAAAGGGTGTATACGCGACGGGGAACTGCGAGGCGCATAAGCTCAAGCTCAGAATAGGGCTCTGTGCCGTCAGGGTTGCGCTGCTCTGAGAGTGTACCGCGCTCCATACCTCTGATACCGCCGGCAATGTAAAGAGCAGCGGCTACTGCAGCAGCGGGGTATTCGTTGTGGGGAAGGTCGGGAACAAAAGCACCGGCATTCAGGTGGCAGCCCAATCCTCCTGCGGGAAGAATTACGGGCACTCCGTAGTCGTGTAGCTCTTTTGCAAGGTAGTTGATGAATTCGGGTCCCTGATTAATGTATTCCATATCGAGGCTCTCGTAAAGTCCCTGTGCCATTGCCTCCATTGTGCGCACGTCGATACCTCCGTAGGTGAGGAATCCTTCGTAGAGAGGAATGTACTCAACCATCATCTTGGTGAATTTCGGGTCTTTGCTTGTGATGATACCACCCTTGGCAAATCCCAGCTTGCGTGCCGAGAAGTAGATGATGTCAAAGTGGTCGGCCAACAGATGGTAGATGGTCTTAATGTCCATATATTTGCAACGGGCCTCTCGAGTCTTCATAAAGTAGACATTGTCCTGAAGCAGCGATGCGTCGAGCACGCTGATGATTTTGTTCTCGTGGCAGATATCTGTCACTGCAAGCATATTCTCAAGAGAAACGGGCTGTCCGCCGATGAGGTTGGTTCCTGCCTCTACGCGAACGAATGAGATGTTCTCGGCACCCTTTTCGTTGATTGTCTCGCGCAGCTTGTCGAGGTCGAAATCACCCTTAAAGGGGTCGTCGGTCTGGGGCTCAAGTCCTTTCTCGGCAACAAGTTCCTCAACAGTACCACCCATACGTGTGATGTGTGCCTTGGTTGTTGTGAAGTGGAAGTTCATCAATGCCGACTGTCCGGGTTTTACCAATGCCGATGCAAGGATGTTTTCGCAGGCGCGTCCCTGGTGGGCTGGAAGAACATTCTCTGTTCCGAATACCTCTTTTATAGCCTCTTTTACGCGGGTAAATGTCTCGGAACCTGCATATGAGTCATCGGCGCGCATAGATGCTGCCATCTGAAGGTCGGTCATTGCGTTCACACCCGAGTCGGTGAGCATATCAAGATAAATGTCGCGGTTCTGAAGAAGGAATGTGTTGTTACCTGCCTCCTGTATTTTTTTCAGACGCTCTTCGACAGGAAGAAGCGAGAGTTTCTGAACCATACGTACCTTGTGCATTTCGAGGGGCACCTGGTTTTGTGCCTGATAAAA
>JAFYSC010000125.1 GCA_017546635.1 Bacteroidaceae bacterium
CCTCGCCGTCTGCAAGGATGTTCTTGCCGTCGAAGCGCGACTTGAACTTGTCGCTTGCAATCTCGGCACCAAGACCGGGAGTCTCGCTTGCGTGTGAGAAGTATACACCGTAGATTGTGTTACCGTCGTTATTCACAGCCATATAGCCCCAAATACCGCCCCACAATCCCTGTCCTACCATAGGGATTACATATTTCTCTTCACCGTCAACCTCACATACGTAGATGGGGAGGTTATCCTCGGCAATAGCATCATTTGCTACATCGAAACCGCCAGTTGCTGCAACCTCATTGCCTGCGGCGTTGATGATGGCGTCTTTCTTCACAACACTCTCATACTGAGCCTTAGCGTCCTTCACATCGTTGATGTGGAGCGATGAGAGAATCTGCTTCATCTTGTCGAGGCGGATATTCTCGTCCTGCATAGGCTTGAGTGCCGATGAAACACCTGCCAAGAGGAAAGCTACGATAACAACCACGATTGCTGCGTAGATGATAGCATACATATCGCTGTTTGTGTTGATACCCTTCTTCTTGGGTGCCTCAGCCTGGCCACCCTCGGCAGCAGGCTCTGCTACGGGAGCGAACTGGTCGCTACCTGCTTTACACAGAGGACACGTGTCGGGCGCATTGTTGCCCTCGTGAACGTATCCACATATTTTACATACATATTTCTTAGCTGCCATATCCCTTAGTTCTTTTTGGTTAAACGACGTGCACGGGCATTAACGTTAGCCTGTACAACACAATAATCTATAAAGGGTGCTGTAACGTTCATAAGCAATATTGCAAGCATCATACCTTCGGGATAACCGGGGTTAAGCACGCGGATGAGGATTGCCATTGCACCGATACCGAAACCGTAGATGTGCTTACCTACCTCGGTACGTGCCGATGTTACAGGGTCGGTTGCCATAAACACAGCACCGAAGCAGAAGCCACCGAGAATGAGGTGCTGCCAGAAGGGAACCTGTGCTACGGGGTTCTCGGGCAAGGTATTCTCGAAGAGGAGCGACATAGCAATACCACCCACAAATACGCTGAGCATAATTTTCCAGCTTGCAACACCGCTCCAAAGGAGAAGCGCAGCACCAAGAGCGATAGCTATGACACTTGTCTCACCTATTGAACCGGGCATAAGTCCCGAGAGCATATCGCAGCTTGTAAGCGCCGCACCTGCCGCACCAGTAATCTCGGCACCGTTAGCAGCAAACTGCAATGCAGTTGCGCAGGTATATCCGTCGGGAAGGTCGCAACCGAGACCGAAGATAGACTCTGTAGCTACCCAAACCGAGTCACCCGAGATAACCGAGGGATAAGCGAAGAAGATGAACGCACGTGCAATGAGTGCAACGTTAACGATGTTCATACCTGTTCCACCGAACACCTCTTTAGCAAAGATTACCGCAAAGGCTGTTGCAATGGCGATTATCCACAGGGGACAGCCCACGGGAACAATCATAGGGATAAGAAGACCCGAAACAAGGAATCCCTCGTGTATCTCCTCTTTCTTCAGCTGCGCTGCGATAAACTCGATACCAAGACCAACACCATAGGAAACGATGATTTTGGGCAGCATAACAAGAAGACCGTAGAGGAACATCTGGATGAGTGTACCCTCCTGGCCTGCTGCCAAATAGTTCTGATAACCTATGTTGTACATACCTACGAGCAGTGCGGGCAACAGCGCTATTACTACGAATGACATAATACGCTTGCTGTCAATTGCATCGTGTATGTTCGAGCCGTTCTTCGCTGTGTCGTTGGGCACAAATAGGAATGTCTCCATTCCGTCGAATACCGAGCGCAGTGCACTCAGTTTACCGCCCTCTTCGAAGTTAGGCTTAATTTTATTAAGGTAATTTCTCAATATTTTCATACGATTTTATTTTTTCTTCGTTAGAAATTCCAACAGTCATCAGCACATTTCGGCACGAAGCTTGTCGAGTCCCTCGCGTACGATACGCTGAAGCTCGAGTTTCGAAGAGTCCACGAACTCGCAAAGTGCAAAGTCCTCGGGAGCAACCTCGTAGATACCAAGCTCTTCCATCTTGTCGATGTTTCCTGTTATGATTGCTTTGATAAGGTACTCGGGATAGATGTCCATAGGGAATACCTTGTCGTACTCGTTCGACATTATCATATGGCGCTCACCACCCTTGATACGTGCATCGAATACATACTCGCGGTTGGGGAACAGCCAGCTGAAGTAGCTGCGGCTTGTACTGAACATTGAGACACGGGGTGCAATCCAGCCGAACATCTCGTCGCCGTTCATAATCTCGGGAATTACAGTCACTTCGTTCGAGAATGCACCCAAGAAACTGTCGGCTGTTGTCTTTTTGCCTGTGAGAACGTTGCCGTCGATGATGCGGAGCTCGTTAGCGTCGGAGAGACGGCCGTCGAGCAATGTGCTGAGCTGTGCGCCGAGCACTACCTTGCTGTATGAGGGGTTCTTAACCTCGCTGCCTACAACTGCTACTGTACGTGTAAAGTCCACTTTACCCTTGTTGAAGAGACGGCCAACGAAGATTACCTCCTCGGCACCGATAGTCCACACAATCTCGCCCTTGTTTACGGGAGCAACGTGGTTAATCTGTACACCGACGTTACCGGCGGGGTGGGGGCCCTTGAAAACTGTTGTTGCAACGTTCAGGGCTGCCGCTGTCTGCGAAACGCTCACGCCGATGTTCACGGGAGCGATGCGCGAGAGGGCATCGAGACCTGCCTGGAAATCGTCCTCGTTACCTTTGAGGGCAATCTCAAAATCTACTGCAAGCGGCTTTGAATCGAATGTCGATACAAAGATAGCTCGGGGTGTATCACTCGGAGAAGCGATGACATCGTAGGGTCTCTGGCGGAAGAAAGCAAAAAGACCGTTCTTCAGAAGGTCGGCCTTCACATCCTCACCCGAGAGCGAAAAGATATCCTTTGCCTTGCATTCTACCGACTCGAACTTGCCGTCCGACTCTACCACTACACTCAGTACACGTCTTCTCTCACCGCGGTTAACCGCAACAACTTTTCCGCTTACGGGCGAAACAAATTGCAATTCGGGAGCATTCTTGTCTACAAACAAGGCGTCACCGGCCTTAACAGCATCTCCGGGCTTTACAACAACCTTAGGAGTAACGCGTGTAAAATCGGCAGGCATCAAAGCATAAAGCTTGGGTGCAGCAACTGATGTGAATTCAGCAACCGGAGCACCTTTCAGTTTGATATCCAATCCCTTAGAAATTTTTACGACTCTGTGCATATAAATTGAGTTACGTTAATACATTATCCAGCGCAAAATTAGGTATTTTTTTCGTTATTCGCGTATCATTTGGTATTAAATATGTGCTGATAAGAAAAAAAGTTTTTATTTGTTAAAATTTTAAGATGCGGGAAGGGATGAGTTTGCGTAAACAACAGACAGGCGCGAACCGTAGTCCGCGCCTGTCATATTTATAAGATTAAAGTTAATTACTTAACCAATACCTTTTTGCCGTTTACAATGTAGATGCCCTGAGTGGGGTTCTCTACCTTGCGGCCCATAAGGTCGAAGATGCCCTCAACTGCAGCGTCGTTGCTGTCGTTGACAATCTCGTCGATACCGGTGTTGACACCGAAAGCGAGCTTCTCTATTACCCAGTAAGCTGCTTTTGCAGCCGATGTATTGCTGTTGAGATAACCGTTGTCAGTCAAAAGGTATCTGCTACCAGCCTTTATGTAAAGTGCGCTGATGCCAGTTGCGTCCTCGGCTGTTACTGCAGTCTCCAATGTAAGCTTGTCGCCCTTGTCTGCATTGTTTACAAAGAAACCTCTTGTACCGTTGCGGTAGAGCTTGTTGCCTGTAGCTACGTTCTGCAGGTAATATGCATTCTCCTCGCCTGCGGGAACGAATGTCCACCAGTAGTCCTTGTTGCACTCCTGGCCAACAATGCTTGTGTGTGCTACCTTGCCGTCAGCATCGGCGCCGCAGTAGAGTGATGCCTCACCGTCAACCGATACATTCTTTATAAGGTATATTGTCTCCTCGTTTGCATCGGGCATTGTGGGAGTAGCGAAGTAGTAGTAGCTGTCGCTGTTTGCGAATACTGTTCTGATGTCCGAGATGTAAGGGAGGTAGTCGAGGATTGTGTTGTCGTTGCTTGCAACCTCGCCGTTGTTACGTGCTTCAAGGATGTCTGCGAACAATGACTTGAGCGATGCTGCAGCACCGGTAGTGGTGTCTGTAGGCATTACTGTGCCGTGGTTCACTGTGACCTCGCCGTCAACGTTGCTTATCGCTCTTTCGAGGATACCGTCGGCGCGTGCGATAAGTGCCTTAAGAATCTCAACCTCGTATGCGCGTGACTCCTCGAGTCCCTCTGCTACAACGAGTCTCCAGTAACCAAGGTTGTCGTTCGACATAATCTCGCCGTTGAACTTGCCCTCGGTATTGTAGCTGCTCTCGTTGAGGTAGATGCCGGTCTCGCCTGTTGAGCCATCGGTAACGAACTTGAAGGTACCTGTTGACTTGTGCTCAACCTTGAACACCTTCTTCGATGTGGTGCTTACCTTGTTGCTCATTCCGTGCTCTACGTATGAGATGTAGTTGCCGTTCTTGTCCTTGATGTAGTACTCGC
>JAFYSC010000126.1 GCA_017546635.1 Bacteroidaceae bacterium
AAAAGTGCTCTTCTCCAGAGCTGTTACCGAGACTTGAACTCGGGACCTCTTCCTTACCAAGGAAGTGCTCTACCACTGAGCTATAACAGCGTTGAAAAAGAGCGGAAGACGGGACTCAAACCCGCGACCCTCAGCTTGGAAGGCTAATGCTCTATCAACTGAGCTACTTCCGCAATACGTTTACATAAAGAATTTGCAAACAAACTGAGACAGTTCCAAATTAAAATTGAATTACCGTCGAGGCTGGTTTGCATTCTCCTTTTTCAACACATTGTGGGCAAAGATGGATTCGAACCACCGAAGTCGAAAGACAGCAGATTTACAGTCTGCCCCATTTGGCCACTCTGGAATTTGCCCTTTGTCATCATTTCAGAAAACACATTCGCATCACTTTCAGTTTCACTGCTGTTTTTAGTAGAGCCTCTTGTCGGATTCGAACCAACGACCCCGAGATTACAAATCACGTGCTCTGGCCAACTGAGCTAAAGAGGCATCGTACTATCTGCAGCGCGTTACTGTCGTATTGCGAGTGCAAATGTACGAGTTTTTTTTTAACTACAAAACTTTTTCGAGGTTTTTTTTCGAAAAAATGCACTTTTTCCCCAAAATCATCTGTTTTTTTCCCGTTTTTTCTCAATTTGAGCCTTCAAAGCATCAATTGCACCCAACAAAGCATCCTCGAAGGTATCACAAACTTTAGAGGCAAAAAAGTCTCCACATCCGGCCTTCAAACTCAAACCCACCTCCTTGTTCAATGCGGTTTCGGGTTTGATCAACTTCATCGACACTTCAAGAGAAATTGCATCGTCACACAATTTTTCGAGCTTTGCAACTTTTTTCTCTACAAATTCCACCAACTGACTCGATGCGTCAAAATGAACAGTCTGAATTCTTGTTACCATAATAAAACCTCCTATATTTAATTGTTACCGGCTCTCGGGTGAGCCTTTTTATAAAAATGTTTCAATTCTTCGAATGTCATATGAGTATAGACCTCGGTAGTCGCGAGCTGCATATGCCCCAGCAGCTCCTTTACAACGCCTATATCGGCACCATTGTTGAGCATTGCCGTTGCAAACGAATGGCGAAGCACGTGAGGACTGCGCTTGGATATCTGCACACCATTAACGGACAGCACCCTCTGGACAAGACGATACACCGCACTTCTGCTAATCCTTACACCTTTTTCCGAAACAAAGAGCGCAGCTTCGTCATCTCTCGCCACCCTCTCACGTTCCTTTATATATAACAGGAAAAGGGAAGGCAACTCGCCGGCAAAAGGTATCACTCTCTCCTTATCACGCTTTCCCCTTACCCTAATCGCACCGCCCGACATATCCACGTTCGAGATATCAAGACCGACAAGTTCTGCGAGACGGACACCAGTCACATAGAACAGCATTATAACAAGCCTGTCTCTTAGCGCAAGAAAACCCTCCCCGAAATCACCGCCAAGAACCTTATCCATCTCCTGTTCCTTCACAAAGCAGGGCAGCCTTTTTCCCTTCTTTGGCGAAGAGATGTCCTGCACCGGACTGGAAGCAACCAGACCCTCATTGCACAAGTACGAATAAAAAGTACGCAATGAACTCAACTTGCGCCCTACAGAACTTGCCGCCACTTCATTATCCATCAAGTGCGACATCCAACGGCGTACAAGGTCATCATCGGCGTCCAACAACGACAAAGACCCATCAACGCCCTGCAGGTACTCTTCGAAAGACCGAAGGTCGGTACCATACGCCTTAAGGGTGCACGCCGAATATCCGCGTTCCGCCTTAAGATAGCCGATGAATGAGTCTATAAACATAATTCGTTGCCAAAGGAGTTATCCTCGGCAACGAATTTAATCAAGATAAAATAAAAAAACAAGAAAACTCGTATTTTTTATTCCTCTGCTGCACGCAATTTCTGTACGTATACAGCGTGCTCTTTCTTAAGTCTCTTAAGAACAGAAGGTTTGTCAAACTGCTGACGTGCGCGCAACTCTTTGATTACGCCAGTCTTCTCGAATTTTCTTTTGAATTTCTTGAGAGCTCTCTCGATGTTCTCGCCCTCTTTAACAGGTACTACAATCATTTCCTATTTATTTATTTAGTTTATATTATTTCCTATCTATGCAAAATGTGGCGCAAAAATAGTCACAATTTTCCTATTGGCAAAACTTTTTTATCATTTTTTGCAATCTGAACACGAAAGTATTTTTGAAACAGCGCTCAAACACCCCTTTACTATACATTATATATAAAAGGAGAATTTTAGCAGGACCCTCCGGCGCAACAACACGGGAAGCAACCACACTTGCAAAATGTCTCAAGAAGCGCTACAGCCCATTCTGAAAATCGCACGCATCGAATGCAGGCAACTGCGGTTATTGGCCCCGACACACTGCCTACGCGAACAAGAAAACACCCACTGCCAATAAAAAGAACAACAAGAGCGGCAGTAGAATAGACTGCCGCTCTTGCCTGTATCAATATTCAGGCTATAGACGCACTAAAGAAGAAGGCCCTCAAAAGCCCGCCTGCTGCCCGAAAAAACATTAAAGGTTGGGGTTGATACTGTTCCACTCAGAAATTGCAGGAACAATGTTGAGTGTCACAAGCTCGTCACGCATCTTGCAAAGGTGCTCGTAGCTTGCATCGAGCTTAGCAATCTCCTCCTCGGTACCAACGGGCATCTTGTATGAACAGCCGTTAGCATCGAGAACAGTATCCATAGCCATCATAATGTGGTTGTACTTCTCGTTAGACACGTATGTACCTGCGGGATAACGGAAAGTCTCGCCACCCATAACCGAACGGATCATCTCAACCGAGAGATATGAGGGGCTCTGGAACGATGAACGGCCACGAAGCTTGATGATAGCCGCACCACCCTGTGTAACATCCTTCTTCATCTGCTCCCACTCAGCCTCGGGGAACTCCTCGGTACCGATGAGTTCTGCAAGGGGTTTACCGGCAATCTTAACAGCACTGCCGAATACAGCCATCTGCTCGCCGTGACCACCGTAAGTAGCACAGCCTGTAACCTCATTCATCATTACAGCGAACTTCTTTGCAAGAGCATTCTGCAAACGTGTAGAGTCGAGGCCTGCGAGTGTTGTAACCTGACCGGGCTTCAAGCCTGAGTAGAGAAGTGTTACAAGACCGGTAAGATCGGCGGGGTTGAAGATGATAACAACGTGCTTAACATCGGGGCAATATGCCTTGATGTTCTTACCGAGCTCCTCGGCAATCTTACAGTTGCCTGCCAGGAGGTCCTCACGTGTCATACCCTCCTTACGGGGTGCACCACCCGATGAAATGATATACTTAGCATCCTTGAATGCCTCGGCAACATCGGTAGTAGCTGTAATGTTAACTTCGTCGAAACCGCTCTGACGCATCTCCTCGGCCACACCCTCGGGCGAGAATACATCATAAAGGCAGAGGTTCTTTGTAAGACCCATCATCAATGCACACTGTGCCATATTCGAGCCAATCATACCCGCTGCACCTACAATTACCAATTTTTCGTCTGTCAAATACTGCATATTCTTTAATATTTAAAAGGTTGGATAATATTCTATAATTTATTGCGGGCAAGATACGCAAAATATCACAATCCCGCCCTATACACAAACACTATTTTATCACAAATTCAGCTTTGATAATATTTTTTGCGTAGCGCCCGAATTTGCAGATACATAATTTCCTGCCGCCTCGCCCGTCATCTTGAGGGACTGGGAATTCGCCGACAGCAGACGCATACGCTCCGCAAACGGCTCCGCACCATCAATCTCGATACCTCCCCCACACTCCTTCAACTGCTGAGCCTCCTGGAATTTTGCATTGTTGGGACCGAAGAATACCGGCATACCATATACCGCAGCCTCCAAAATATTGTGTATTCCAACTCCAAAGCCACCGCCTACATACGCAACATCGCCGTATCGGTAGATTGAGGAGAGCAGGCCGAAACAATCGACAATCAGACAGTCGGCAGCACGCACCTCATCCATTGTAGCCTGAGTATATCGCACACACACGCCTTTAACACGCGATGTGATATCCTTGACCCTGCCCTCGTTGACCTCGTGCGATGCTATTATCAGTTTCCAGCCGCCATTTTCGTTAAAATAGGGCAGGTAGACATCCTCGTCGGCACCCCAGGAACTTCCAACCACAAATACAGGTTTTCCACCATCGACAAAAGCCTCGACCAAAGGAAGCTGGCGTGCAGCCTCCTGAATCTTCGCTACCCTATCGAAACGGGTATCGCCAGTAACTGTCACATTTTCTACACCTATTGTAGACAACAGCTCCTTAGACCGGACATTCTGCACAAAAAGATGCTCGAAGCAACGCAATGCACGACGATAGAACACACCCCAAGGACGGAAAAAGACCTGTTTCTTGCGGAATATCGACGATACGCTATAGGTAGGAACACCTCTCTTACGCAGCACTAGAAGGAAATTCATCCAGAACTCGTACTTTATGAAGAAAGCCATCTTTGGATTCAGCATTTTTACAAAGCGCTTGGCATTGAGCCTTGTATCGAACGGCAGATAGCAGATAATGTCAGCGTGCTGATAATTCTTTGCCGAGTCATAACCCGACGGAGAGAAGAATGTGAGCACAATGCCATACTCGGGATGACCGGCACGTATCTTCTCCATCAGAGGACGCGCCTGTTCAAACTCTCCCAACGAAGAGACGTGGAACCATAGATATTCCACCCCCTCGCGCATTCCGCCTTTCAGCTTATCATATATCTCCTTGTGGCCCGCGAGCATACGGACTGCCTTCCTGTGACCAAAAAGGGCCGCCAGCTTCACGAAGAAGATATACAGGTATATTCCTAATGTGTACATATTCCGTGTTTATCCTAAAACCTCAATAGCCCTGCGCAAGCGCTTCAAAGCCTCCTCTTTTCCTATCAGGCCCGAAATGTCGAACATCTGGGGTCCCTTGCCCTCGCCAACAAGCGCAAGACGGAAAGCGTTCATAATCTCGCCCATTCCGTAGCCCTTCTCCTCGATCCAACGGTGCACCGCTGCATCCTGGTTCTCAATAGAGAAGTCATCGAGGCTCTCCAGAAGGTCGGCAAGCTCGCCCATCTTTTGGGCAGAGTCCTCTTTCCAACGCTTCTTTGCAGTCTTTTCATCGTATGTCTCGGGAGCTATAAAGTAGAAACTGCTTGCATCCCACAGTTCGTGGACAAAATTCACACGTCCCTTCATCAGCGAGACAATCTTCTCGAGCAGTTCGGGAGCTACCTCTACCGAATGAGACTTCACAACCGGCATAAATATCCCGGCAATCTCCTTATCCGATTTCTTGAGGATATACTCGTGATTGAACCATATCATCTTCTTATAATCGAAACGCGCACCCGCCTTACTGCACTTTGAGAGGTCGAACTTTGCTATCAGGTCCTCCATTGTCATCAGCTCCACGTCGTCACCGGGATTCCATCCAAGCAATGCGAGGAAGTTTATCACAGCCTCGGGCAGATAGTCGGACTCACGGAAACCCGACGACACGGCACCGCTCTTGGGGTCGTGCCACTCGAGCGGGAACACAGGAAAGCCCAGACGGTCGCCGTCACGCTTGCTCAGTTTTCCGTTGCCTTCGGGCTTGAGCAGCAACGACAGATGGGCAAACTGAGGCATTGTATCCTCCCAGCCGAAGGCTCTGTAAAGCAGCACGTGCAAGGGCGCCGAAGGCAACCACTCCTCGCCACGTATGACGTGCGACACCTCCATAAGGTGGTCGTCGACAATATTAGCAAGGTGATAGGTAGGCAACTCGTCGGCCGATTTATACAGGACCTTGTCGTCCAATATGGTAGAGTCGATTGTAACCACACCGCGGATAAGGTCGTTCACAACAACCTTCTCGCCCGGCTCCACCTTAAAGCGTACAACATACTGGTGGCCGGCGTCTATCAGGGCCTGAACCTCCCCGGCTGTCATCGACAAGGAGTTGCGCATCTGCATACGGGTAGATGCATCATACTGGAAGTTGTCAATCTCGGCACGCTTCTGGTCGAGTTCCTCGGGAGTATCGAATGCCATATACGCCTTGCCACTGTCGAGCAGAATCTGTACATACTTCTTGTAAATGTCGCGACGCTCCGACTGTCTGTAAGGACCGTAGTTTCCGCCGAAGCTGACACCCTCGTCAAATTTTATGCCCAACCAGCGGAACGACTCAAGGATATACTCCTCGGCACCCTCTACAAAGCGGTTGGAGTCGGTATCCTCGATACGGAAGATAAGGTCACCGCCATTCTGACGTGCAAAAAGATAGTTATACAAAGCTGTCCTTACGCCTCCGATATGCAAAGGTCCTGTAGGGCTAGGCGCAAAGCGCACTCTTACTCGTCTGTTTTCAACTGCCATAGCTGTTATGTTTCTAAATATTATTTCTAATTAAAATACACTGGGGTATTCATTATCAAGCCTTTGCCATTACTAACAAACCAGACTCACAAAAAAGCAGAGAAACATTTTGACACAAATGTGCACACTGCTGTTTTTTAACAAATACCAGCTACAAAGATAATAAAAAAATTAAAAAACAACAAAAGTTGTATAATTGTATTTGGACGCACTGGCATTAGTTCAATAAAACTATTGCTATTGCAAGTTTTTTCATTACTTTTGACAATCGAACAGCAAAACAGATTTATTCCTATGAAAAAATGGTTTAAGAATATATTGAACAGGATAGAGAGGCTCTTAGGCAAGAAATTCCGCATAACCCAACAAATTGCGACAGCAATATTATGCGTGGGAATAATTGTCTATTTTATGCCACGCAACGAAGCATTCAAGTACGAAATAAACAAAGGCTATCCGTGGGAGCACGGACGCATTGAGGCAAATTTCGACTTTACAGTCAAGAAGAGCCTGACACAGATGCAGTTGGAAAGCGACAGCGTGCGCAACAACTTCGTACACGGCTTCAGGAAAGACACTATGACTGCAAACACCGTCTTCAGGAACATCCTGAACAATTGTGCGAGCAAAATAACAGCAGAGATACAGGGCGACAGTGTTACTGACTTCGGGCAGCTTGAAGAAAAAAGATACTCGAAAGTCATCAAGGAGATTTACGACCAGCACATAATTCTGCCGCAGGACTTTGCCGACATTAGCACGAATGGCGACAGTCTAAGACTCATCGTAAACGACAATCCCCGCCATATAGGCACGAAGGAGTGTATGACTATCCCTCAAGCCTCCAGAAGAATCGCAAAAGCGCTGGAGATACCCGAAAAAGAGCTACAGGCATACATCGTACCGAATATTGTATACGAATACGAATATTCACAGAACCTGCTCAACAAAGAGCTAGAGCGTCTCTCTACGAACAGCGGAATCATACGCCGTGGACAGACCCTCATAAGCAGGGGCGACCTTGTCGATGCAAAAGCCTACCAGATTCTGGCCTCGTACAAGAACGAGATTGAGAATATGATAAAGAATGAGAATATGAGCGACAGTTCATTGCTGTTGGGACAGACTCTGTTCGTAGCCCTATGCTTCGCCCTACTGCTTGCCTATATCTACATTTACGCCGACGAGGTATCAAAGAACAACAACTGCTTTATGCTAGTGATGCTTCTCGTGACCATATTCCCCGTCCTCATAGGCAATATGGTGACAATAAAGATGCTGCACGTCGCACTGATACCGTTTGCAATGACACCGATGCTGCTGTCGCTCTTTACCACCAAGCGCACTGCATTCCTCACACATACGATAAGCATCATCATCTGCTCGATAATGCTAAACCAGGCATACGAGTTCATATTGCTGCAAATTCCGGCAGGCCTTGTAGCAATGCTCTGTATGAAGGAAATCTCATCGCGCTCGCGTATGTTCACCTGCGCACTCTTTGTACTGATTACATACTCCATAATCTATTTCGGCTATCACCTGATAGTGATGCAGAATCTTGGAAAGATAAGCTACACAATGTACCTCTACTTTACCATAAACGCAATACTGCTTACATTGACCTATCCTCTGATGTTCCTGGTCGAGAAGATATTCGGCTTTGTTTCGAATGTAACTCTTATGGAACTCTCCAACGTAAACAACAGCCTTCTGCTCAACCTGTCGCAGACCGCCCCCGGAACATTCAACCATTCGATGCAAGTGGGCAACCTGGCATCAGAAGCAGCACTGAGCATAGGAGCCAACAGCCTGGAGGTGCGTGTGGGCGCGCTCTACCACGACATAGGCAAGATGAAAGACCCCATCTATTTTACCGAGAACCAGAGCGGAGGAATAAGCCCGCACGCCTCCATCCCCCCCGAAGCAAGCACATTGATAATAAAGAAACACGTGACTGACGGACTTGAACTCGGAAAAGGCCTGCCGCGCACAATAAGAGACTTCATAGCAACGCACCACGGAACGTCAAAAACAGGGTATTTCTACATAACGTACAAGAATGCGCACCCCGATGAGGAGGTCGACGACCAATTCTTCTCTTATCCCGGCCCCAAGCCTTTTACCCGCGAACAGGCCATACTTATGCTTGCCGACAGCGTAGAGGCTGCAGCACGAAGCATAGACAAATATACCGAAGAGAACATAAACGAAAAAGTAGAAAGCATAGTAAACGGCAAAATGAACGAAGGACAGCTGAGCGACTGCCCCTTGACACTGCGCGAGATAAGCATAATAAAAGAGGTGTTCAAGAAAAGACTCAAGAACATCCACCACACACGCATCAGCTACCCCACAGAGAACAGACCTGCCGCAAAGGAGGGAAAGCAATAAAGCCAATTGTAAAAAAACCTTAAAAAAGAACGTAGAAAGGGGCGGAACGGTTGCATTCCGCCCCTTTCATTCATCATCTTTGCTGCAAAAGCGGCAAACTATGAACACACTCATACAGTACATCTGGAAAAACAGACTCTTCCCTACAAGGGACATCACCACCACTGACGGCAAAAGACTCAGAGTGATAATGAGCGGCGAGGAACGGGGCAATATATCCTGCAATGCAAGAATCTCGCTCAACGATGAGGTGTGGTCGGGAAACATTGTGCTGCACGACAAGAGCAGCGACTGGGAAAAGGAGATAACAAGAATGGGTGCAGACGCATACAGCAACGTCATACTCCACGTAACGCTTGACGACGACGTTGAGACGATGCGCCGAAGCGGCGAGTATATACCGCAACTGCGCCTCACAGCTACCCCACAGATGGCAGAGACATACAACTGCATCTGCGGTACACCAGGCGAGCATTGCACCGAAGCCATCCAATGTATGGGCAAGCTCAAGATGCACAATTTCCTGTCGAAACTATTGATGGAACGCATCGAGGAGAAATCGGCACGCATAGAGTCGCTCCACAAGAACTGCAACAAACAGTGGGAAGAGACACTCTTTAAGCTGCTTGCAAGGAATTTCGGGTTCGGTATACAGAGCAGCCTCTTTGAGTCGTGGGCATCGCTGCTCAATATACAGGCAGCAGGCAAGCACCGCGACAACAGCACCCAAATTGAAGCACTCTTCTTTGGACAGGCTGGGCTTTTGGACGAGAACACCATCCCGCAATATTACAGGGCGCAGGCAGCTGCCGACGGATATTTCGACACCCTGGTGCGCGAATACAGGTTCCTCTCTTCGAAATTCAACCTGCAGGCACTCGACGGCAAGAAGTGGGGTTGCGGCAACGCCACTCCCCACCAGCGCATTGCACGCCTCGCGGCACTCTACTGCAGCCTGAAAGTATCAATGTCAACAATAGCCGCGTGCGACACAATAGAAGAGCTGCGCACCCTGCTGCAGATACAGCCACAAGGATACTGGCGCACGCACCTGCAATTCGGAGGCACCGAGACTCCCGGGACACCGCCCCTGCGCAACTCGCAGCTCGACCTGCTTATCATAAACACCGTAATACCGATGATGTACACCTACGGCAGGCACCGGCGCGA
Organism: Bacteroidaceae bacterium; assembly: GCA_017546635.1. Taxonomy (GTDB): domain Bacteria; phylum Bacteroidota; class Bacteroidia; order Bacteroidales; family Bacteroidaceae; genus HGM04593. Next base: position 9,956 of record JAFYSC010000126.1, read on the forward strand.
CGAGGAACTTTGCAGCAAAGCCGAGGATCTTATGCACACCCTGCAGGGCGAGGACAACAGCATCATACGACGCTGGGTACAACGTGGCATCGAGGTTGAGTGTGCAGCCGACTCGCAAGCCATAATACAATTGCAGAAAGGCTACTGCGACAAGCATAATTGCAGCGAATGCCACCTTGCATACGAATATATGAAGCGGGCAACTACGAACAAGGGATAGGGCAAAAAACAACAACCGGACGAGCACTGTTCTGCTCCCGGTTGTTGTTTTATCTGTCGTCTACTCAAAAGAGCAGCCACAGCTACAATCATTTTTCGGCAAGCCTGTCGGCAAGAGCCTCTATTGCAGCAACATCGGCCTCCTTCATACGCGACCTTATTGTCACCACTGGCTCAACGACCTCAATATCCTTCATCTCGTCGAGCATTGCGCGCATAGACCTTGCAGCCGTTGGAGCCCACGAACCATTCTCCATAAGCGCCACGGTACGTTTCTGGAAATTCTTTATCTTGAGGTGATAAAGGAAATGGTACATAGGAGGGAACACCCCCGCATCGTAAGAAGAGGCACACAGTACGAGCTTGCTCATACGGAACGCATCGGAGAGAGCCTTTGCCGCATCGCATCGTGCAAGGTCGGCCGTAACCACCTCAACGCCACGCTCGCGCAGCTCCTCGGCAAGCATAAGGGCCGCCGCAGCCGTACCTCCATAGATTGAGGCATACGCAACAAGCACACCCTCGGTCTCGGGACGGTAGCTGCTCCACGTATCGTACAAAGCAACATAGTGCGACAGATTCTTCTTGAGCACCGGACCGTGCAGAGGACATATTATCTCAATATCCAGTGCAGCAGCCTTCTTGAGCAGCGCCTGCACCTGAGCACCATACTTTCCGCATATATTGATATAGTAGCGTCGAGCCTCCTCGTCCCACGAGTCGTCGGCCACCGTCGGGCCGAATTTTCCAAACGCATCGGCCGAGAAGAGCACCTTCTCCTTGCTGTCATACGTGACAATAACCTCGGGCCAATGCACCATAGGCGCAGCTACGAATGTCAGTTCCCTGCCACCGAGCGAGAGGGTGTCACCCTCCTTCACAGTGAGCACACGCTGCTGGAAGTCCACTCCGTCGAAGAATTGCGACAGCATCTTGAGCGCAATGGCCGACGTCACCACCTTGAGCGAGGGGAAACGCTCACAAACCTCGGCAACAAGCGAAGAGTGGTCGGGTTCCATATGCTGTACCACAAGATAGTCGGGTGTGCGGCCGTCGAGCACCTGCATAAGATTGCTCCACCACGCCTCGCCCCTGCGGGCATCGGCAGTGTCCACGATAGCCACCTTCTCGTCGAAAACCACATAAGAATTGTATGATATACCTTCGGGCACGACATATTGTCCTTCGAAGAGGTCTATATCATCGTCGTAAACACCGATATACTTTATTGTAGAAGTTATTTCCATAGTATCTCTTTTTATTGATATTGTCCGCAAATTTACTAAAAACAGACGAACTCACCGACGTTTATAACTCTTTTTAATATCTATTGAACTCCATTTATATATAGGTTCACATTACACAAATAAGGTTGCCGGCTTATAGAACCGGCAACCTTATTTGTCAATCATTGAATAATCAAAAACCGTTCAGCCCGTTACGGAAGGCATTGACCATCTTCTCGCTCTCGTTGGCAATGCGGGTAATGTCCACGCCCTCGAGCAGTTTCTCCAGACGGCGCTGCATAGCCGCATTGCCGCTGCCCTTAGCCTCATCGAGCAGAATCTTGTACTTCTCGAACTGCTGCACACCCTGCACCAGGCGCTCCCAACGGATAGAACTTATGCTGTAGGGATACACGACATATGTATCGCCCGCCGGCCAAGCTGTGAAACGCGAGTCCTTCTCGGGCTCCACGGTCCAACTGTTGTATGCCCAACGCAGATAACCGTCAAGGTCGCGCACAAGCGCCTCAAGGGCAATGAACTCCGCATCGGCAGGGTCGCTGAATGTGAAGACATTGGGATACTCGGCCGAGCAGCAGGTATAATAGGTAGATGTCTTTCCCTCGGCACGACGGCGGGCAAGCAGCTCGGGAGTGTAGGCCTTGTATGTCTCAATATCCAGGCAGTAGTCATAAATATCGGCCTCAATCTCGGTATGATAGTATCCCGCCATCGAAATTTTCATTCCAGGAGCATTGTCCTTTATCACCTTTATTGCAGCCTGCATCTGTTCCAGACTACGCTCGTCCATAGATATGTGGGTCTTCTCGAACCAGCCTTTCTCTTTGAGGTGAGCGGCAAAGGCCTTGAGCATTCCGCCCCAGAACTCACTGTATGCAGCCTCACCGGGAGCACATTTCATCTCCTTGTGGCTGTCGGTCGCCTGGTCGTAGTAACGGAAAGCCAACCGCCACGGAATCATCGAGAAGCAGGTTATCTCCTTGTCAATGCCACAAGACATCATAAACTCCACCCATTTGTCGAACACTGTAAAGTCGTACCACCAACTGCCGTCGGCCTTGAGCACCCACGTTACCATACTTCCGAAGGGGTCGTAGGTCTGTCCGTTCCAGGGCTTGTGGGTAAGTGTGGCAGTAATCACCTTCTGGCCACCCGCCGCCAGCTTGAGCATATAGGGACGCAACACGTCGAAGTGCTCCTGCGACCACAGCTCCACATTGTGTACGCGTGCCACAGCGTATGGGTTCTGCCAGAAATCGAGGTGGAAACGCCAGTCGGCGGGTGCAGGCAGCGTGCGGTTGAGCACCTTTACTGTATATGTGTACGACTTTGATTTTCCGTCGGCTGTAACAGTGACGCTACCCTTGTAGCTGCCGGGCTTTGCGTCGGTGGGCACCTGCACCGTGAGCCACAATCCACGCGAGGTATTGGCCTCCATAAGGGTTGTTGCAGTGTCCGTGATACGGTCGGCAACAAGATTGCAGCCGTTTGCATCTACCGCGTGGTGTCCGCAGCCGGTGAACCTGTCGGTAATTACAGGCTGCACAAAGCCTCCCACCACATTATCGGCAGGGATAATGTTTTTTCCATTCTTGAGCGGCGAGAAGCTGTATGTCACCTCGCTGTCGCTACCCTTGTTGCTCACGAGAAGCTGGTAATTCACTCTCTCGCCCCTCCAGGCTGCAGTGCTGTTCACGCCTGCAGTCTTAATCTCCACGCCTGCCTCAACAGCGTAGCGTGTGTCTATGTTACCCCACTTTGCCGTTATCTGCGCTGTTGCGGGGAGCATCACCGACACTAATGCCAATGTTGCAAAAATCTGTCGCATTTTCATAATTGTATTTTTTTGTTGGTTATTTATCATCATCGGTCACAGCGGCCTCGAATGTGCTGGCCGGCAGTCCCGCGCCATTCACCAGATTGGCGTCGGTATAAGGTGTCCAGGCGTAGCGCACACGTACACAGCCCTTTGCACCATCTATTATTATGCGGTTACCCACAATCTCAATATCCTGCTGCAGCACATTCACAAAAGAGCCCGTCGGGGGAGCAATCTGCAATCCGCGCAAGGGAGCGCCGTCGCTTGTCGTCAGCACATCGGCATTGTCGAATTCTATTATCATCTTTCCCTTAGAGACAGTAACCCTGCTCACCGAAGGACCATACTGCGCAACGTGAGACATTCCGTAGGTGCTGTTCAGCGCAAGGCGTGCAAGACGCTCGCCCACCGGTGCTTTTTCCTTAGGGTGGACGTCCCACTCGTGTCCCTTGTCGCTCGACACGGCAAAATGGCAATAAGGGATAGCCAGAGCCAGACGGCGCTGCGAGTCGCGGAAGTGCGGCCACGAGGGACGGTTGATGCCCGACAACTGCACAAAATAGAACGGCATCTGCTCATTGTTCCACGTCCTTCGCCAGCTATCCACCAGTGTGGGGAATATAATCTCGTGAAGCTCAACATTGTGGGCATTCGACTCACCCTGGTACCATATTGCACCCTTGATGGGATAAGAGGCAATGGGTGCAATGCCCGTCTCATAAAGATAACAGGGCTCGTAGGGGTGACGCTGCAGCTTATTGCCGCTCTTGGCGATATTCTTTTTTGCACGTCCGCGGCACCAGTCCTGTATCATATCATTCTCCTTCCAGTTGTAGAGAATATCAACAAGCACGGGGTGATATTCCAGAGTCTTGCGGTCGATGAAAGCCTCGGCGGGAGCACCACCCACAGCGTTGCATATAAGTCCCACGGGAACGCCCAACGAGTCGGCAAGCATTGCTCCAAAGTGATAGGCCACAGCCGAGAAGCTGCTCACATTATTCTCATTCTGCATCTGCCACCCTGTGGGGAGATAATAGTCGTGGGCGTTGAGCCTTACAAGGTCGATGGAATCCCACTCAACATCATTTGTAAGCACACGGGGCTGCATATTGTAGAGACGAATGTCCTTTCCCTGCACATTGGCAAGGCTCTGCTGTGCGTGCGAGCTCTCCTTAACCATAAACGCCATATTCGACTGTCCCGAGCAGAGCCACACCTCGCCCACAGCAATGTTCGAGTAGGTTATCCTGCGTTCCTTGCTCTCCACGCTCATAGTATATGACTTTCCGTCGGCACTCATAGGGGCGAACTTGACGCTCCACGTTCCGTCGTCGGCAGCAACAGCCTTCCTTTTCTCCTTGCCCAGCTTCACAACCACCTTGCTGCCAGCATCGGCTGTTCCACTGACAACGAACTCCTTGCCACGCTGAATGACCATATTGTCGCTGTATATTGCAGGGAGCGACAATCCTCCGCAATCACCTGTTATTGCCGAATATACCTGACGCGCAATTATTGCAGCGCCCTCGGCATTGGGGTGAAGGGCATCGGGCATAAGGTCGGGGCGCGAGTAGAGGTAACGGTTGAGCTCAATCACCTCGCAGCCCGCATACCCCGCAATTGCAGTAATCTCATTCTGTATCTGCCAGTACCAGTCGCGCGTACCGCTCTTGAAGCGTCTGTGCCAATGGAAGATGGGCGTCATACGGCACACATACACGCCGACCGACGGATTAATCCTTTTGAGAGTATCTATTATTGCCATATAGTCGTCAAAGAACTCGTCGCGGTAGTTGGGCCAGTTACGCGGGTCGGTATCGTTGAGTCCAAGATGGATTACCGCAATATCGGGTGCAAACTCAAGCGCAGCCGCATACTCGGGCAATTTTATATAAGGACGGTGACCCTTAGACAGGAGCGTGGCGCCCGAGTGCCCAAAGTTGCGCACCTCGTAGCCCTCGCCCAGGAGCTGCTGCAGTTGCGACGGATAGGAGGTGGCAGCAGGATTGGCGTGTCCGTAGCCATAAGTGACACTGTTGCCAATGCAGGCCACCTTGACTGTTTTTTTATCCTGCGCAACGGCGCTCACCGCAGCAATGCCCATAGTCACGAGCAACAACAAGAAGGCAGAGAATCTTTTCATACTCGAATATTTACAGATTTAAGTTTCAAAGAAAAAACAAACTCACTTGGCGAAGATAAGAAAAAAACTATTCCCTCCCAAAAGCCGACAGACTTTTGAAAGGGAACAGTTCTATACTACGGCCCACCCCACGGGAAAGCCGCCTTATATAGTTTCAATCAATTTGCAGTCTTTATGAATCTCTCACCCTCGTACTCAAAAATACCCTTTGTCATTGTAGCATTGAAGAGTATTGCACCCTCGTCGAGCACCTCGCCATTCATCTTGCTGAAGGTGAATGCCTCCATAGGCACATACTCGCCCACCATTCTCACAAGAGGAACGATGCTGTCGGCGATAGAGAATGTATATCCGCCGTCATACTGTCTGCAGGGAATATCGGCAAGCTTTATATCCACAGTTACAGGCATTTCGGCTGCAAATTTTGCACCATAGATGTAGATATTGGCACTGCTGCCGTCGAGGCTTGTCTCAATCTCGCAGTTGGTATTCTGTACCGCGAACACCTGCTGGCTGCCGTTGGCAAGGACCTTCATCACACCCGAGAAGATGGGAACGACAGTTCCCTTGAAAGAAAACTCGCCCAACGCCATTGTAGCTGTCACCTCCATTGTCTTGTCCTTGATAACACCTGTGAGATTGTTCATTGCAAACTGCGGGCTCGACACACCGGGAGTAGAGAGCGAGCCTTCGGTTGTACCCATAGCAACCTCGGGGATTACGGGAGTTGTCATTGCAAATTCAATCTCGCTTGCCGATGCGCTGCACAGGATACCCGCCAACCTCACATTCACCGCAGGCATTGCATCGGAGAATTTAAGACCGGTTACTTTTATTTCGCACAACGCGGCTGCGTTGTTGTACAGCACGGTGCAGCGTACGGGAACGCTTATGTCAGCAACAGAAGCAACACCGTAATAGTCGACACTTGTCACATTCACCGAGGGAGCGGGAGGAGTAAAGCCGCCCTTGTCATCATCGCCCGAGCAAGAGGCCATAAGAGCCATAACCGCAAGAAGCGGAAGCATTAAAAACTTTTTCATAATCATTCAATATTTAACATTTGTCGTTTCCTATAAATTCAAGTGCAGCGACACACCCATCTGCCTGGGCTTGCCCTGCGCAAAAAAATCGTTGCCTATGGAGCGGAAGTAAAAGGTATTGTACCTCTCGTCGAGGATATTCTTCGCCCACAGCGATGCACCGAAGTGCCCCTTCTCCCACGACAGAGAGGCCGACCACACTCCATAGAAGGCCTGTGTGAGACTATTCTGCTCGTTCCAATATATGCGTCCTATGCCGTTCCAACCCACATTGAGAATGAGGAAATTGGCAAAGCTGCGCGGCACGGGCAGCGAATATGCCACATTGGCCGAGAGTGTCTCGCGCGGTGCCAAAGGCAGCCTGTTGCCCGAGTAGTCGTTCTCGCCGTCGCTATACTCGTCGAATGTGGCGCAAGCATAACCATAGGAAGCATCGAGCTGCAGGGCATTCATCTTGTATTGCAGCGACAGCTCGGCACCGTAACTGTGCGAGCGTCCCGCATTGGACATCATTCGTCCCGTTGACTCCCCTTGCGGGAAGACCGTCAGCTGCTGGTTGCGGCAATCGATGTAGAAGAGCGCAGCCGAAAGAGAGAGAGACCCGTCGGCAAAGGGCGAGAAATGTCCCCCAAGCTCGTAGCTCCAGGCAGTCTCGGGGTGATACACCGTAGCCGAGGCATCGCCCTCATTGGGATTACGCATAATATCGTCGATAATCTTCTGCTTGAGAATATCGGAGAAGAGCTGGGTGTTGAATCCGCCCGCCTTGAATCCCTTGCTCACCGTAGCATAGATATTGCCCCTGCTATGATTGTAGGCAACCGAAAGGCGCGGCAGGAGCTCAAGCGCATCGGCCGTATCCTTTCCTTTGAAAGACGAGGGCAAGTGAATGAACTGTGCAGAGCTCCGCTTGTATTTGTAGTATATGTCGGCGTAGCTGTCATAATCCATCGACGCACGCTCGTAGTCGAGCCGCACACCCGCCTTCACAGAGAGCTGCCCCAGATGAAGTGCCGCCTCGCCATAGAGCGCTGCACCAGCTGTGGGTATTGTGAATTTGTCCTCGATGGTAAATGTAGGGTCGCGGAACTCGAGGCTGTAGCCGTCGCCCGCAGGGTGGAAAAAGTTCTCGTTGGCATTCTTTATAATGAGATTGTCAATGCCATACTGTTTGAAGAGCACGGGAGCCGAGAGCTTCAGATGCTTGTAGAAAGCCATCGCCCCCACAATCCAGGAGAGTTTCCTGCCCTGCACCGACTTTGCCACAAACTCCTGCGTAAAAGCACTCTCCCGCTGATACTGCCCCATAGAGAAATAGTCGAACGGAAGAAAATCATTGTCTATCCTCATACGGTCGCCCAAAAACTGATAGCCTGTAGTTGAAGAGAGTGTAAAACCGTCGAAATACCTTTTTATCACAAGACCGTCGCTCACGTTGAAGCGGCGATAGGTGCAGGCATCGTTGTATGCAATTGGGAGCAACACCCCCGACTCCCTGTCGTAGGAACGGTAGCCCCAGCCACCTTCGTCGACAAAGCCCACTGTAAGGGCATTGTCCACGCTCCACCCGTCGGCAGGCAACCACTGAACCCTCAGGCGCACAGCCCCATTGCTGCCGCCGTCGCACTCCTCGCCCCTCTCGCGGTTAAGGAAGAAGCCGTCGGTGCGGGCATAGTAGAGACTCGCCGACCAACCGAAGCTCCTGCTCGGAGCGGCATAGTGCGAAGCCTTAAGGCGCACGCTGTTCCCCGTACCATACTCCAGCATAAGGCGCTTGCCCTGGAACACAAGCGGCGAAAGTGTGGACAGGTTGATTGCACCGCCCGAGGTATTGCGTCCGTAGAGCGTACTCTGCGCACCGCGCATCAACTGCACCTTTGAAATATCGAAAAAGTCGAAATCGTAGTTATTCTTGTTTATTACAGGCACTTCGTCAACCGACAGTGCAACAACAGGCTGGTCGATGCGCGAGCCGAAGCCACGCACATAGATTGACGAAGTCATACGCGAGCCATAATCGGGCTTGTAGTAGTTGGGGGCAAGCGCAGTGAGTTCCTTGAGTGAAACAATATGCCGGTTTTCAATTTCCACACGACCGACAGTCGTAGACGAATACTCCCCTCTATGCTCCTCGTCAACCTTTATCGAAGCAACAATATCCACACCCTGCAACACCACCGTATCGAGTTGCTCGAAAAAGGGCAGCGCAAAGAGAGTTATAAACAGATATATGGCGTTCACTGTAATAGAATTGATGGATTATTATAGGAAAAATGCGTCTCTCGAATTTCGAGCTGCAAAGTTACTCAAAACAGCACACATACACAATCCTTAAAAAGTTAAATAATATATAAAAACAGATTATATAAAACAAAAGAAGGAGCGACAGCAGATCCTCGAATAAAAAATGAAGAAAAAAGAGAACTGCGCCACAAAAAATAACACAATAAATTTGTGCAATTAAAAACTTATTACTTAAATTTGCAGTTGGTAACATTTGTTTGGAGTAAACTCTCCAAAAAGAGCCTAACAACAACAGAAATAAACAAATAACTAACAATAGCAGCTATGTTAAAAAACATTTTCAAAGGAGCGATTATCGCCGCAGTAGCGTTATTTGCCTCTTGTACCGAGGAGATTGACAAGAGCAACCGTTACACATTTACAGAGGAGACTCTCCAGAGCTACCTTCAGAACCGTCCCGAATTTTCACATCTTGTCGAGATTTACAATAGAGCGGATATGATGGGCGCACTCGGCACATACGGCGAGCATACCCTTTTTGCCCCCACCAACGCAGCCGTTGAGAAATTCCTTTTCGAACAGGATTCTATCTGGCACGCAACAAAAGATACCGACGAGCCCTTATGGACCGGTATCACCAGCCCCTATCTTGAGGAACTCAGCGACTCAATGGATATTGTAATTGCAAAA
>JAFYSC010000127.1 GCA_017546635.1 Bacteroidaceae bacterium
ATTGCAAAATACTACAGCACGCCCAAGAGCTGTTCTTTTGTGAACGGTGTGCTGGACAACATTGTTAAGAAACTGCGTAACGACGGCCGCATAGAGTGATGCCGGATGTGCAGGTTGTAAGATGCTTAATTAGTAACAAATAAAAATAGAAACTATGAATTTTAGTCAGATTTTGGGTAGCCCCATCTTTATGTTTGTAATCATTATCCTGATAATGTACTTTATGATGATACGTCCCCAGCGTAAGCGCCAGAAGGAACTCGATAACTTCCGTAACGGATTGCAGCCCGGACAGGATGTCGTTACAAGCGGCGGTATATACGGCAAGGTAAAGAGCGTAGAGGGCAATATCATTAATGTAGAGGTTGCTCACGGTGTTGTCGTACGTGTCGACAAGTCGGCTGTGTACGGTAGCAGCGAGGCTGTTCAGCAGTAAGGCATAGATGATGTCCGTTTGATTGGCTCTATAGGGAGCGCAGATGTCGGCTTGTGGCCGATTGGTATGCTGTGCAATTCCCGGTAGGACCGAGCGGATGGGAAATATGAGGCTGGTCAAGAGAATGCTTTGGTCGGCCTCTCTGTTTTGTAAAAGAAATCCGTCTATAAATGAGTAGAACTTTCAGAATAGCAGTGACAGGAGGTATCGGCAGCGGAAAGTCGGTAGTATCGCGTATGCTGTCGCTTATGGGCGTGCCCGTTTACGATTGCGACAGCCGTGCAAAGGCTCTTATGGAGAACGATATGTTCATCCGTCAAGGGCTTGTGCGTATGTTCGGCGAGGAGTGTTACGATGCAGCGGGACACCTTAACCGTTCGTGGCTGGCTGCGCGTATATTTGTCGATAAAGGTGCCATTGAACGTGTGAACGGCATTGTGCATCCGCGTGTGGTGTCCGATTTTGATGCGTGGGCCGAGGAACAGGGTGTACCGATGGTTGCTGTGGAGACGGCAATACTTTTTGAGTCGGGATTGAACGAGGTTGTCGACAGGGTGCTGCTCGTGTGGGCCGATGCGGAGACTTGCATAAAGCGCGTGGAGAACCGCAACGGAATGACGCGGCAGAGCGTGCAGAACCGTATGAACAACCAGATGCCGCTCGATGACCTGTTGCTCCTGTGCGACTATGCCGTGCATAATGACGGTAACGAGGCTGTCTTGCCGCAGGTGATGGAGTTCGTCGACAAGATGAAGAGATGTGTTGCCGATAGAGTGGGGGCAGCGGAAAAACCGTTGCAGCCGGCTGTTTGATGCCTGCGATACCGTGGCTTGCAATACAGATGAAGTCCATAAGGGTAGCTCCAAAAGGGGTTACCCTTTTTGTGTCTGCTTGTGCAGGGATGAACGGCAGGCGGGTGCAGGTGCTGGCATTGGGTTGTATTCTTTTGTGCTATGAAAAAACTGAACAATATGAATTTAAACGGTTTGTAAAAATTTTGAATTTAGCCAACTAAATTATAACTTCGCAGCCGAAAGTGGGAAACCGCGTGTTTCCCAACGTTAATTGTAAATTAAGTTACTTAAATATCAAGAATTAATATTTATCAATATGTTTGAAAGAGTTTTGACAATCTCCGGAAAATCCGGACTTTATCGTTTGGTGTCAAGTGGACGCAATATGTTTGTAGTAGAGGCTGTTGACGCATCGCACAAGCGTATGCCTGTATATAACAGTGACAAGGTGGTGATGCTCGACGATATTGCCATTTATACAGATACCGAGGAGGTGCCCTTGCGCAACGTGTTCAAGGCTATATATGACAAGGAGCAGGCTGTGCTTCCTTTCGACATTAAAATGTCTACACCCGAGGAACTTGTAGAGTATTTCGAGACAGTTATGCCCGATTACGACCGCGAGAGAGTTTATCTTACACACATCAAGAAGATTTATTCTTGGTACAATATCCTTGTAGCCAATAATGTAATAGATTTCTGCGACGAGGAGCAGGCTGGCGAAGAGGTTGTAGCCGAGGAGGAGAAGTAAAACAAGCCGGAAGGCCTAATATATTGCCAGCATTCTCTCTTTGGACTGTGGGTTGTCGCGAGCGGGGTGCTGCAAGCGTTGCGGGCCGTAGGCTGCCTTTGTTATTAGACGGAAAGAAACTACTATGAGAAAGATTTTTATGGCTGTTGCAATGTTTGCAATGGTGACAACAGCGTCGGCTCAAGGCTTGTCGGGTGTGTTTGGCAAGTTGTTCGGAAGCGGTTCTTCGAGTTCCGATGTTGCAAGTACAGTGACTAATGTCCTTGGCTCTCTTTTGGGAGAGGCTGTTCCTTTTTCCGAGAAATTGCTCGAAGGAACCTGGAACTATTCGGGTACAGCCTGTGTCCTCGAGAGTGATGCGGCTCTTGCCGATATAGGAGGTACTATCGTAGCCGAGAAGGTGGAGAAAAAGCTCGACGGATATCTGGCAAAGGTGGGTGTAAAGGAGAACAAGTGCTCATTTACATTCATCGGCAACGACAGCTGTGTGTTCAAGGTTGGTAAGAACGACATATCGGGAAATTATGTACTC
>JAFYSC010000128.1 GCA_017546635.1 Bacteroidaceae bacterium
GGTTATGCAAACCGCAATAAGATAACAAAGATTGATAGGGCACTTGATGAAATTAACAAGAGCAATGCTGCCGTTGAGGATAAATATCTTGAGCCTCTGCCACAGTATGCCGAGGGCGAGAGTGTGACAGCCCTAAAACTTGTACGTTCAGCCGGTATCGACCCTGCCACAGGTAAGGAAGTTTATATCAAGCGTAGTGGAGAATTTACATTTGAGTATGATTCTGCCGATAAGGTGCTTATAGGAGATACAGAGCCTGCATATACCGGAACATTCAGCACCAATGTTTTCTGGAAAGGTTTCAGTGTGTATGCCCTCTTCAATTTCAGAATGGGCGCATGGGTTTATAACACTACACGTGCCAGCAAGGTTGAAGGTTCCGACCCAAGAAAAAATGCCGACCAGCGCGTGTTTGATGACCGATGGAAAGAACCCGGTGACCACGCGATGTACAAGAACATCGCTGACGATACAGCTCCTGAAAAGACAACACGTTTTGCCGAGAAAGAGAATACATTGTCACTCGGCTCGCTTAACATCAGCTATGAGTTCAGCGACGATGTCTGCAAACGTTTGAGATTACGCAATTTGCGCACCGGTATCAACTTTACCGACATTTTGCGTCTCTCTACCGTGAAAATTGAACGTGGTACCGACTATCTTTATAGTCAGGGATTTGAGTTCTATTTGAATGTAACATTTTAATGAATGATGAGCATGAAAAAGATTAAATATGTAATATGTCTGTTCGTTGCATTGGTTGCAACAACATCCTGCGAGGATTTCCTCAATATAACTCCCGATGGTCAGGCAAAGCGTGATGAGCTTCTGAATACACAACAGGGTATAGAGGATGCTATGTATGGTGTATATTCGCAGATGCGCTCAACAACACTTTATGGTCAGGAACTCTATTATCAGACACTTGAGGTGATGGCTCACAATCTCTATTGTTCCGGCAGAACTTATATTGATGCCTTGGGAAGATTCGAATACAGTAATACAAGCGTAAAGCCTATGTTCTCGGATATTTGGACTGCTATGTATAGAAATATATCGAATGTGAACAGTGTGCTTGATGCTCCATTAGTAGCCAATGCTACTGAGGTTCCTTATACAATATATCGTGGTGAGGCTCTCGGTTTGCGTGCATTCATGCATTTTGACCTTGTGCGTCTGTTTGCAGAGCAATATACCGTAAATCCTGAGGCAGATGGTATTCCGTATGCAAAAGACTTCTCTTTGAATACTCCCGAATTTGAGAGTCTTGAGAAGAATTATGAGCATATCCTTGCTGATTTGCACGAGGCTGAAAAGTTGCTCGACAAAGAGGAATTATATGAGGGAATAAGTAATTATATGCTTGACCGTCAGATACATTTCAATAAATATGCAGTGTGGGGAACTCTTGCACGTGTATATATGACAATGGGTAACAAACAAAAAGCAGCAGAATATGCCGAAAAGGTAATACATGATGGTAAATATACTCTAAGAGAGAAAACCAAGGAGCATGATCTTGCGGGTGTGCTTTCAGAAACCGAGTGTTTCTTTGGTATATACCATAAGGAATTCTATGATTATGTCTATGAAACGCTACAACTGACAACAACACGTTATTCTTTGGATTTGCGTAAAGATTATCTTGACAGATACAGTAGGGATAAACTCGGACATGATTACCGCGAAGATGATTTTTTTGAAATGGCGACTGTCGGTAGCGACAAGGTACCTCGCCTGAAGAAATTTACAGAGTATTACGAACTGAACAATATGGCTGCAAACCGCCCGGCACATCTTATTCTTGGTATAAATATGATGCGCATTCCCGAGATGTACTATATTGTTGCTGAGGCTAATCTTGAAGAGAATCAGGAAAAGGCTATGGAGTATTATAATGAGGTGCGCGTATGTCGTGGTCTGGAGCCACTTGAAAATACAACTATTGATGAGGTTACAGGCGAAGCGGTAGCACGTCCTTTGACATTGCAACATATAAACGATGAGCGTTTCAAGGAATATATTGGTGAAGGACAACTCTTCTTTAATATGAAGCGCTTGAATGAGGATATAACCTCTTACGACGGTTCTACTGTCTATAAGGCAAGCAAGGATATATATGTGGTGCCGATACCTGATGTCGAAAAAGAAAACCGTTATTGATAATGCTACAAAAAAATATTCTATGAAAAAAATATTTGATAATATAATTGTACTGATATCGTTCTTGGGTGTTCTTGGTTTCGCTTCGTGCCAGGAAACAGAATATATGAAGTTCGATATGTCTCATAATGGTATATACTTTACAAAGGATACACTTAAATATTCATTTAGTGTAACGCCTTTGGAGATAAGGAGTTATGAATTCAGAATGCCTATTAAGATTTTGGGATGTTTGAGTAGTGAGATTCGTGAAGTGGCGTACAGAATAAATCCCGATTCAACAAATGCAGAAGAGGGTGTACATTATTCTATGGGTAAAGCGGTTATCCTTCCCGACTCCATTGAGGGATATATACCTGTTACCATTTATCGTGACAACCTCAAGGGTAGTTATAAGGATGGCTATGAGAGATATAAATTGTGTGTTGAGCTTGTAGAGAATGATAATTTTATGCCAACTCTCGATTTGTCAAACCAGGTACGTATATTGCAGTTCGACAATGCTATAGACAATCCCGATTGGGTCGATTGGAAGAACGAAAAGATTTGGCGTCCGGGTAATCCGCACGATAACCTTGGCAGCTGGCATCCATATACCTATATGAAACTTGTTGAACAGTTCCATACTGTAAAGGATGTTCCTTATATGGAGGAGATATATGATAAGATGGTTGCACTCTACGGCGAGAACCTTGAACATGTACCTTATGCATCGTTCTCGGACTATATGTCTGTGATACGTAAATATGTTCTTGCGCCATTGTATGAATATTTCAGCAATCCTGAAAATAAGGA
>JAFYSC010000129.1 GCA_017546635.1 Bacteroidaceae bacterium
CCCGAAGATGTCCGCCAGGTGATTGTAAAGAAACTGGGGCTTTACGGTGATAATATATTCCATTATAATCTGCCTTACGAGCAGCAGGAGTCTATCGAACGACTGTTGGGAGTCACAAAGTTCCCCACATTCATGCTCTTTGACAAGAACGGAAAGTTGGTCAGCTCCGATGCGCCGTTCCCACAACATATTGATGCATTGATTAATGAAATAAATAAATGTTTGGAGTAATGGACAATTATGCGAAAATACAGATGAATAGGATTTTAAAATCACTTTTACTGCCGGCAGTGGCATTGCTTGCATCCTGTGCTTCATTGAAGACGGGTACGGATTCGTTTATAAAGAATGAGTACACCTTGGACAGTGTGCACGTTAAGGGTGTGGTAAAGAACTTCTCGGACAATGACCGCACAGCCTATGTGGGATATCTTAAAGACATGTGTGAGTATGACAAGAATTTCTTTGAGTCTGATGAAAATGGTAATTTCTCACTCTCGGTTCCTGTATATAACACGACCTTGCTCGATTTGTATCTGGGCGGACGCAAGTTCAAGATGCTTGCCAACGGCGGCGATACATTGCAGGTAATGTGCGATGGCACAAGTGTGGGCTTTGATGGTGACAACGCTGCCATAAACAACGGGCTTGTCCGTTACAGTACTTTCATTACGGAGCGGGAGGCGGAAGCACGTGCACTGCGCCTTCATCCCATTAATGATACAATGGAGCCGCAGGAGCATCTGCGTCGTTGCAAGGATTTCTACAACGCTTCTGTAGTTACGCTTGATAGCATGTTTGATGGTTCTGTTCCGTTGAAGAAGCAGCTCTATCCCATGATGCGTGGTTACATAACATCGCTTGCCCTTTACTATTCAACTCTTTACTGTTGTAACAACACACCCGAACCGCCGGGCGCAGAGTATTTTGCTTTCATTGATGAGATGTGGAAAGAGAGCCTGCCGCCATATACATTGTGGATAGACCGTTATGTGGATATTGACCAGCATATGCAGGTCGAGAATTTCAATCCTTATATGCCGTGGACTCCTACTCCTTTGTATATCGTTGCCGAGGAGTTGAGGTGTAGGGGGCTCATTGATGTTCCTGCCGAAAGAAGTATGGCTTTCAGACGTGCCTGGACAGCCCGTGCCGGTGCACTTGCTAAGAAGAACAACGGTGCTACCGAAGAGCAGGTCGATACCTTCCTTGCTCCATACCGTGAGGATTTTGCCTTTGCCGATTCTATTGTCGAGGTTCACAAACTGAAATCCTTCGTTGAGCAGCATCCCGACAGCGTAATGAATTTTATGATGACCCAGCATTTCCGTTTTTGTTGTGAATATACCGATGCGTATCCGATACCAAAGAGCGAAAAGGATTTCATTATCGCATCAAATACAATGTATTTTTTGGATAATACAGCAGGGATGCAGTTCCCTGATGGCTGGAATGTCGTGAAGGAGAATCTCGGGAATAGTTTTTTTGTTGAACTGATAGAGAACAGGATGGAGCATTACAGGCGTATAGCCGAGGAGAAACTTGCTGTAAACAGGCTCGATACCGGCGAGATATCCCAGACCGACTCGCTTTTGCAGACAATTCTTGCTCCGCACAAAGGCAAGGTCATATACATTGATGTGTGGGGCAGTTGGTGTGGTCCGTGCAGGGAAGAGATGAAGCATGCTCCGGCAATAAAGAAGGCGCTTAAAGGCAAGGATGTGGTATTCCTCTATTTTGCATATAGTTCCGATGAGGTCTCATGGAAAAACGTAATTAAAGAGAATGATATAACAGGCGACAATGTATATCACTACAATCTGCCTATGGAGCAGCAACAGTTACTCAATGAATTATGGAACGTAAAAGCATATCCTACATATATATTATATGACAAGGAGGGCAAGATGGTAACCGCAGATGCTCCCTCGCCCTCCTCAAAAGAGACTCTGCTGCTGATGATAAACTCTTTACTTGACAAGTAGAATACAGAATACAATGAAAAAACTAATTTTAACCCTTATTGTCGCATTTGCCACTGCATTTGGCTTTGCACAGGTGAAACCGGTAATAACCGACTACCACTACCGTGGCGGCACCGTGCATTTTAATGGACAGTTCATAAATGCAAATGCGCAAAATATCCCGGCGCAGATACTTCTCATTTTTGAGAATGAACTTACAAATACCGAGATAAATTCTCTTGTGAAAGTAAATGCCGACGGAACATTTGCAAGCGATGTATATGTGCCACACAGTACAACAGTATATCTGCGTGCCGATAGTTACACCGGTCCGCTCCCCAACGACCTCTATTTCTTTGTAGGCGACACTGTGACACTCTCTGTAGATGTGGCAGCACGCAGCACTTCCGTAGCACCCGGCAGCATCGGCTATTGGGTGAACCGTTGCCGTTCTATAGTGGAAGAACCATACGCCAAAAGCCCTTATGGCGACTTGAACCAATACTCAAGCATATACAAGCAGGGGCGTAAGGCGGTTGAGGAGTATTGCCGTAATACAGGTAAGGTAATGGAAAAGGTTATGAAGGATATAGACGAGGAGCGCTTTGTTCTCCCCGCTGATATTCACCCTATTGCTGCCGAAATAATAAAGAACGATGCAATTTACAAAGGCCTGTATATGATGATGTCCTTGCGGAGTATGTATAACTATACGGCTATCTATCCTAAGTTCGATTCAATAAGCGGGCGCACAGTTCCGGTGAAGAACGAGGCCTTTGAGCCGCTCGACAACAAATGGTTTTACAAGTTCCTGAAGAAGTACGAAAGAAGGCTTCTCGATAATCCAATGGCGTTGTTATCTTCGGTAGCCGGAACTCTTGTGAATTGTGCGGAATTCGGTATTTATGAAGAACTCAAGTTTTATTCAAACGAGATAGTCTTGCCGGTAACAAGCAATACCCCGCAGGAGGTTGAAGACTATGCTTTCGGGTTTGTTATGCCCAGCGACTACGATGCACAATTTTTGCAGGTAGCACTCCCGATGCGTAGCGACACCCTCTTGACTGTTAGTGATTATTGGCGACAGGCGATGGAGTGCTCCTCTAAAGCAACAGGGCTGTCACCCAATAGCTTTATGGTGCAATGGTGTATGATGCGTGGTATATTCGGTTTTAAAATAAAAGAGCACGAGAATACACCCGACTATGTGGCATCCTATGTGGCGGGTACCATGCCGTATATCACAAGCCCCATAATAAGCCATCATTTCACAAAGGCGTATCGTGAGTATGTGAAAAAGTTTGAGATAAAGACCACACCCGAGGAGAACCTCGCCGACGACCCCGTGATACAGCGCATCATCGCCCCCTATAAAGGAAACATACTTTTC
>JAFYSC010000130.1 GCA_017546635.1 Bacteroidaceae bacterium
CCTTCCCCGTTAATCTCTTTGATAAATTTTGCCGCTGAGGTATCACCCTTGGCGGCTTTCTGTATCATGCCGTAAACGATATACGCCGCGCACGTCGGCCGAACACACAGTTCCAGCAGTGCATCCCTCATGAACTTGGGAGCCAATGCAATATCGAACTCAAATGTAAACTCAGTACCGTTTACAAAGTCGAGCTCGCTCTGCTGCTCAGCGCTGGGGAGGGGCTCACCCAACATATCAATCTTGTTCTCCTTGATATACTCGAATACCTTCTGCTGAAGAACCTTGTTTATCTCCTCGGCCTTTACCGCTGTACCGTACTGTTTCTTTATAAGACCCATAGGCACCATACCGGGACGGAAACCAGGAACATTAGCCTTCTGGCGGAAGTTCTTAAGGGTTTTCTCAACCTGAGAAGCATAATCTGCCTCAACAACTTTCACAACCAGACGTGCGCTGGTTGCATCCAAATTAGTAAATGTAAATTCCATTATAATAAGTTTTAAGTTATATCACCAATCAACAGGCAAAAGCCTTGCTATCCGGACATATTGTGCAGCACAGCAATGCCTGCATACTATATACCGAATTTAGAGCGTGCAAAAATACAACATCTTAAGCACAAAATCAAGCAAAATGCAAATTAGTTCGCAAAGTATTGGATTTTAAAGCAGACAAGACGCTACAGTAAATCTTGCAGCGTCTTGTATTGTCATACCTGGCGGAAGAGACCAAAGAATCACTCTCCGTCTACCTGAAACTCTTTCTTGCGCAATACGAAGTCCCTTCCAAGATACTTCTCGCGCACAATGGAATTCTCGGCAAGCACCTCGGGTGTACCCTCGAAAAGAATCCTTCCCTCGAAAAGCAGATAGGCACGGTCGGTTATATTGAGCGTCTCCTGGACATTGTGGTCGGTGATAAGAATACCGATATTCTTGTCCTTGAGCTTCCACACGATATACTGTATATCCTCGACAGCAATGGGGTCGACACCCGCAAACGGCTCATCGAGCATAATGAACTTGGGGTCGATGGCAAGGCATCGCGCAATCTCGGTACGGCGACGCTCGCCTCCCGAGAGGCGGCTGCCGAGATTCTTGCGTACCTTCTGCAAACGGAACTCCTCGATAAGACTCTCCAACTTATCCCTCTGGTAGTCCTTGGGCTTGCCTGTCAGCTCAAGCACCGAAGCTATATTGTCCTCGACACTCATATTGCGGAACACGCTTGCCTCCTGAGCCAGATAGCCGATACCTATCCTCGCACGCTTGTACACGGGATAATCGGTTATTTCGAGGTCATTCATAAATATACGTCCGCCATTGGGCACCACAAGACCGGTGGTCATATAGAAAGAGGTTGTCTTTCCGGCACCGTTGGGACCCAACAGTCCCACAATCTCGCCCTGCTTCACGTCGAACGACACATTATTGACAACCGTACGCTTGCCGTAGCGCTTGACCAATCCCTCGGTACGCAGCACCATACGCTCCTGCGAGGCAGACCCTGTATTCTTATTCTGTTCTTCCATCCTGGTTAAGAGAGGTTCTATAGTTTACGACTCATAAACATTGTTTACGTTGCGAAGATAATGCAAATCCCTCTTTCTACAAAGAAAATCCAGCACACATAAGACAATTCCAAAAACAAAAGGAA
Organism: Bacteroidaceae bacterium; assembly: GCA_017546635.1. Taxonomy (GTDB): domain Bacteria; phylum Bacteroidota; class Bacteroidia; order Bacteroidales; family Bacteroidaceae; genus HGM04593. Next base: position 1,660 of record JAFYSC010000130.1, read on the forward strand.
ATATTAACATTTGATAAACAATAAAAAGCGTACCTTTGCAGACAATTATCTTACAGAAAGCAGATGATATCATTGAAATCCATAAATACATTCGGCAAATACCTCATACTGATGCACAGGACATTCGCACGCCCCGACAGCCTGAGAATGTTCTTCAGACAGTTTATGCGCGAAATTTACCAGTTGGGCGTAAGTTCCATTCCAATAGTGCTCCTGATTTCCTTCTTCATCGGTGCTGTAATATGCATACAGATGAAACTAAATATCGAGAGCGCGTGGATGCCCAAATTCACCGTAGGATATGCCACACGAGAGATCCTCATCCTCGAATTCTCCTCTACAATGATGTGCCTTATACTCTCGGGCAAGGTAGGCTCGAATATAACTTCGGAAATTGGAACGATGCGCGTGACACAACAGATTGATGCAATGGAGATTATGGGTGTCAACTCGGCAAATTTCCTTATTTTCCCCAAGATAGCCGCACTAATCACCGCTATCCCCACGCTTGTCATATTCAGCATGGGAGCAGGAATAGCAGGCGCATACGCCATAGGACTTTTTACGGGAATTATGATTCCTGCCGACCTCACCACAGGACTGCAGTATGAGTTCTCGCAGTGGTACGTATGGTGCAGCATCATTAAATCACTCTTTTTTGCTTTTATAATATCGTCGGTCGCATCGTTCTACGGATACAACGTAGAGGGAGGCTCCATCGAGGTTGGAAAGGCAAGCACCGACTCGGTAGTAAGCTGCAGCGTGCTCATACTCTTTGCCGACATAATACTAACACAGCTGTTGATGCAATAATGATAGAGATAAAACATATATCAAAGCGCTTCGGCGAACAGACCGTACTCGACAACGTAAGCACCGTGTTCGAGAACGGAAAGTCCAATCTTATAATAGGACTGAGCGGAGCAGGAAAGACCGTACTCCTGAAATGCATCGTAGGACTGCTTGCCCCCGACAAGGGCGAAGTGCTGTACGACGGCAGGAATATCCTCAAGTTCAACAAGAAAGAGCGTCTGATGCTACGCAGGGAGATGGGTATGCTGTTCCAGAATGCCGCACTGTTCGACTCGATGAGCGTATTGGAGAATGTAATGTTCCCGCTCGAAATGTTCTCGGAAAAGAGCTATGCCGAGAAACTGGAACGCGCCCGTTTCTGCCTTGAACGAGTAAATATGCTTGACGCGCAGGACAAAAGCCCCGAAGAACTGTCGGGAGGTATGCAAAAGCGCGCAGCGATAGCCCGCGCCATTGCCCTTGAGCCCAAATACCTCTTTTGCGACGAGCCCAACTCGGGCCTCGACCCGCAGACATCGCTCATCATAGACGAGCTCATACACAGCATCACTACAGAGTACAACATAACAACAATAGTGAATACGCACGATATGAACTCGGTAATGGGAATCGGCGACCACATAACATTCCTTGCAGGAGGAAGACTCGAATGGCAAGGCAACAAGGATAACATCCTCGACTCGAACAACAGCCTGCTCAACGACTTCCTTTTTTCATCGGACCTTTTAAGAAAGGTGAAAGAGAGAGGAAACAAATAAACTGTACCGGTAACACATATATACCATACAAAGCCCAATACATACGCAAAAAGAGGGCGACTCAAAAGTCATTTTGTAAAGAGAACTACCCCTGTCAGAATACACTCTGACAGGGGTAGCTTGTTCTAAAAGTGGGCTTTTGGGTCAGCCCCTTTTTTTGCATCAACAAGAGCAATACCGTCTGGATTACTTCTGTCTGATGAAGATATTCATAGGTACGCCCGAGAAATTCCATCTCTCGCGTATCTTGTTCTCAAGGAAACGCTTGTAGGGCTCGCGCACATACTGCGGCAGGTTGGCAAAGAAGAGGAATGTCGGCACACGCTTCTCGGGCAACTGCATACAGTACTTTATCTTTATATACTTACCCTTGATCGATGGGGGCGGATAGGCCTCGATAAGAGGAAGCATCTCCTCGTTGAACTTTCCGGTAGAAACCTTTGTCTTTGAATTGTTGTACACCTCCTGGGCCTTCTCAAGCACCTTGAATACGCGCTGCTTGGTTACTGCCGAGGTGAAGATAATGGGAAAGTCGACAAAGGGAGCAACGCGCTCGCGTATCGCATTCTCGAAGAATTTCATCACCTTCTCGCTCTTGTCCTCGACAAGGTCCCATTTGTTCACAACAACCACAAGACCCTTCTGGTTACGCTGTACGATAGAGAAGATGTTGAGGTCCTGCGACTCAATGCCTCGTGTAGCATCAATCATCAGTATACATACGTCGCTGTTCTCTATTGCACGTATAGAGCGGAGCACAGAGTAGTACTCGATATCCTCGCTCACCTTGCTCTTCTTGCGTATTCCGGCTGTATCGACAAGGTAGAAGTCGAATCCGAACTTCGTGTAACGTGTGAGGATGGAGTCACGTGTAGTACCCGCAATATCGGTAACGATATTCCTGTCCTCGCCCAGGAATACATTTATTATAGAGCTCTTTCCTGCGTTGGGACGGCCCACAACAGCAAAACGAGGAACATCCTCCTCGGCTGTCTCCTCGGCATCCTTTGTGAATTTAGACACAACAACGTCGAGCAGGTCACCTGTACCGCTACCGTTAGCGGCCGAGATACAATAGAGCTCACCCAATCCCATTGCATAGAACTCGGCTGCTCCGTACTGCATTTCGTATGTATCCACCTTGTTTGCAACAACTATCACAGGCTTCTTTGAACGGCGGAGCATCGATGCCATCTCGTCGTCAAGGTCGGTAAGCCCGTTCATTGCATCAACAACAAACAGAATAACATCGGCCTCGTCCATAGCCAGCGTCACCTGCTCGCGTATAGCCTCCTCGAACACATCGTCCGAGTTTACCACCCAGCCGCCTGTATCCACCAACGAAAACTCCTTGCCGCACCACAGGCAACGACCATACTGACGGTCGCGTGTAGTACCCGCCTCGTCCGAAATGATAGCCTGCTTGGTCTCTGTCAGACGATTGAAAAGGGTCGATTTTCCAACATTGGGACGACCCACAATTGCTACTAGATTTCCCATAATAATGGTTATTTATGTATGTACCGGACTTCTCAGTCTTTCTGGTCGTAACCGAAGCGGCGCAGCTGCTTGTCGCTGTTGCGCCAATCCTTGTCGACCTTAACGTATATCTCTAAAAATATTCTCTTTCCGAAGAATTTCTCAAGCTCACGGCGTGCGTCGGTTGCCACACGCTTCAGGGCTGCACCCTCGTGACCAATGATAATTCCCTTCTGCGAGTCGCGCTCCACAAAGATAAGCGCCTTTATGTATATGCTGCCGTCCTTTTCCTTGAAGTGCTCCACTGCAGCCTCGCACACATAGGGTATCTCCTTGTCGTAGTGCAGAAGAATCTTCTCGCGGATGATTTCTGTCACAAAGAAACGTGCGGGCTTGTCGGTGAGCGCGTCCTTCTCGAAGTAAGGGGGCGACTCGGGCAACAGCTCCATTATGCGGCGCATCACAGCATCGACATTGAATTTTGCTATTGCCGATATTGGCAGTATCTCGGCCTCGGGAATAATCTCGTGCCACTGCTCCACCTTTTTCACCAGCTCCTCCTGATTGCTCAGGTCTATCTTGTTTATGAGCACCAGGATGGGCACATCGAGTTTACGCACTTCGGCAATAAAATCGCTGTTTTTCTCGGGGCTCTCCACCATATCGGTAACATACAGCAACACATCTGCATCGCGCAATGCCGAACGCGAGAAGCGCAGCATAGCCTCCTGCAGCTTGTAGTTGGGCTTGAGCACACCGGGCGTATCCGAAAAGACAATCTGTGCCTCGTCGGTATTAAGTATACCCATAATGCGATGACGGGTAGTCTGTGCCTTGAATGTGGCGATTGATATCCTCTCGCCAACCAAAAGGTTCATCAACGTCGATTTTCCTACGTTGGGATTACCCACAATGTTTACAAAACCTGCCTTGTGCATATCTTCAAATATTTATGATACCACTTTTCAAAAATATAAACGCACCTCACCAACAAGGGGCGGTGCGTTTATTAATTCACGTACAAAAGGAACGGCCTTCATTATACTCGGCCGCCTTGCCGGTTATTTAGACTGCTGCCTCTTTCTCGATAGCGAGCTTGCCTCTGTAATAACCACACGCACCGCATACGGTGTGATAAACGTGCCACTCGCCGCAGTTGGGGCAAATAGCCAATGTAGGAGCAACTGCCTTGTCGTGAGTTCTTCTCTTGGCAGTTCTAGTCTTTGACTGTCTTCTTTTAGGATGTGCCATTGTTCTAAGTTTTAATTATTTATTTTTCAATTATCTTCTTCAAATTGTATGCCTTTGAGTGCTTCCCAACGTGGGTCTACAACACTCTCCTCGGGCTCGTGGTTGTCGCAATCGTCGTCTTCGTCACGATAACCGTGCTTTTTCAGCTTGTTTGTCATCTCGTGGTTACACTTGCCGGGAGCGTGTATACGCTTCATTGGCAATGCGAGTGCTATAAACTCGTACAGGTACCACGCAATGTTCACTCCACCGTCAGCCTCGGGTACAATTACAACATCGCCGTCGTCGGCATAATTGTCACCAAGCTTCACCTTCAACGAATTCACAGTCTCGACATCGACTACAAGGTCATCGAGACATCTGTCACAAGGAACAACGACGTTACCGTTGAGTGCAAACACAAAATCGAACACCTCGCGACTCTTTTTCACTGTCACACAAGCCTTTACAGCACCTCGCTGAAACTCCTCACCCTCAATGTCGGCAAAGAATTTGTTGTCAAGCTCAAAAACAAGCTCAAGAGTATCGCCTTTCAGACCCTTTAAGTCGACATAGTATTTATCAAATCTTCCCATCGCTACAAAAATCATCTAATTAAACGTAATTACGTCTGTCAAAAGCAGTCTATAATTTGGTATTTTCCGAATTTGCGCACAAAGATACAAATAAATTTCGGTTCTGCACACCTAAAAGTGCAAAATATTAGGAGTTTATTTAAATTTATATGAAATATTTACAATAGCAGGAGGAGCGCCGAGAACTATTTTAGAGCATAAACACGAGCAACAACGGGAACGCATAGGAATATCTTCTATTTCCTCAGCTCAACACGGAAGGTTGTTCCCCTACCAAGCTCCGAGGCCTTCACAAATATACGTCCTTTGTGATACTGCTCCATAATGCGCTTGGCAAGCGACAGTCCCAATCCCCAGCCGCGTTTCTTGGTCGTAAAACCCGGCTCAAAGACCGTACGGAACTGCGACTTTGCAATACCCTTCCCTGTATCGGAAAC